>JBCDHF010000010.1:0-23831 GCA_038750375.1 Cyanobacteria bacterium P01_H01_bin.15 | reverse complement strand
GCGGTTTCGGTTTGGGTGGCGGTGGTTCACCTTCCTCTTTGGCGTGGAGTTTATCGGCTTCCCAGTCAGACAGCTTTTGAGCATAGTCTTCCTCCGCTTCAGCTTGCAGACGAAACAGTGGTTTGAGAATAGTTTTCTGCGCCGGTGATTTTCCGCTACCCGATTCCGCAACGATTCCCGTGTAAAGAATGGGTAGAGCGACGTGACCTGTGCCGGGGTTCAACTCTAATTCAGTTCCGACAGGTAAAAGACTTGCAGCAGTTGGTAGCAACGTTGTGAGCATCGCCATACTCGTTGTCCCCATCCACGTTGCAAGCTTGTTTAGCGGCTCCGCGATCGCAGGATTCAAATAGTCACGAAGATTCGGCTGATAGCCAGCAATTTGAGAGAGGCGAGAAACTTCCTGCTTGATGTCCTTTCGGTTTTCAACGCGATCGCAATCGTTTTGAATGCTGTTGACTAATTTCCAAATCGCGATTTCCGTCTTGTCGGTTTGAGACGCCCAATCCATGACCTTCGAGGTCAATTCTGTTTCGCTCGGAGATTGCGTTAGGAATAGCTCAATCAGTTTCGGTAACTGTCCAATCGATAGTGATTTGACAGAACGAACAGAATTCTGGACCCGTGGCGGTCTGTGAGTAGGTGTTTTCTTCTGACGCCAGAGCCAGCCTTTGATACACCCTTCGATTTGTTCAGGATTCAGAGTGGGATTTGGGTTAGATTTCTCAGCGGAACGAAAAAGGCGATCGCAGTCTTTATCGCTCAGGGGTGGCGAACAGTTTTGGCAGAATTCAGAAAGTAGGGCTTGAGGTTCACCGGTAAATTGCTGCGCGATCGCAGAGAGATAATTTGCTGTACCAATGAGATCCCGAGCAAGCTTAGCGCCAGAGTTATCACGATTTCCCTGGTCCGCACCTTTGAGCAGTTCACGATTTTCTCGGCTGAGACAAATTTCGAGGGGGACCACTTCATTCACAGGTAGCTCGAACGCTTGGAAGAATTCAGACCAGTTGCTTGTAGAGGGTTTCATCTGCTGAACGATCCAGTCAGGAGCTTCCGCGATCACGCACTCAGCAAAACTCTGACTAGGAAGATATTGATAGCCATCGGTGATGGGATGATGACCGATAACGACTGACTGACAGCCATTCCAGCGAAATTCCAGCATTTCCCCTTCAAGAGAAGTCTTGAGCTTTTTCGTGCTTAAACCGCGACGAGCTGCCTCGGGAATTCGATAAACAAGCTGTTTCCGACCAGGGCGACCGGAGGTGATTCCAACGGTCTTTGGTAATGCCTTGGCTAAATCCTGACCTGAGAGTTTTTCGACAAGGCGATCGCAGCTATGCCCATCACAATCGACAAAGACCAAACCCCCTGATGCGTCACCGCAAAGAACACCGATTGCTTTGCACCTTCCCGCATCTATTTCCATTTCCAATTGAGACTTCGACAGCGGATTTCGTTGCCAGTTGGCATGGTACGGGGCTTTATTGGGACCAACGGCGACCAGCGTCAAAAAATCAGGGAGTTTAGCTAATTCCGTTTTCAGCAGATTAGTTGAGGCAGAGATAGCAACATTCATGATGAAGATTGTGATTACGTTCTAAACACGGGAGAGCTGCGTCGATCGGACAAAAATGACAGGTTGACTACTTCCGTTATTCAAAGCATAATTAGTTCATCTGTACTGATCAAGGGGAATTTCAATTTTCTCCTAAAATTCATGAATTCAATCAATGGAACTCAATCACAGTCAGCTTTTTGCGCCGGTATTGGCGATCGTTTAATTCAAATTCGGGGTTGTCTAACTCAAAAAGACTTTGCGGATACGGTCGGGATCAGTGTGCGAACCCTACGTCGTTACGAAATCGAAGATTCTTATCCCAACGCGGCTGAACTCGCTCAGATCTGTCAAATCTACGGGATAGATGCCGCATGGTTGTTGTTAGGGCTGGAAGCAGAAATGATGCAAGACAAATATCAGCAAGTGCCCCATTTCAATATTTCCGCGTCTGCTGGTCCTGGTGCGTTTGTGGAGCAAGAGGTTGTGGGCAGTACGATGGCGCTGGATCGACGGTGGTTGCGTTATCAGCTCAATGTTGATCCGCTGAGCGTAAGCCTGATTGATGTGCGGGGAGATTCGATGTTCCCAACGCTATTGGAACGAGATGTGTTGTTGGTGACGAATCAGGTTCCGCAGATCACCGATGGGCTTTATGTGTTGCGAGTAGATGAGTTGTTGCAAGTAAAGCGATTAATTCGTAAGCCAGGACTCAAGGTTTTTGTGACCTCAGATAATCCTCACTATGGGTCCTATGAGATCGATCTAGAGAAGCCAAGTCCTGATTTTCAGATTGTCGGGAAAGTTGCTTGGGTTGGTCGAAAGGTGAATGGTTAGGCAGCGAATTTTAGTCAAAGATGGTCTTCGGAACCGCATTGCGGAGTATTCGCGATCGCGGAGCATTCATACGGCTTACCAACTCGCCCAGGAATGCGGATTAAAATCCACCACGGCTTACCGGATCTGGGATAATCCGGAGATTTTTCCGACGCGGCAAACCCAAGCGAAGCTCTGTGAGCGTTTCCAATGCCAACCGGGGGAGTTCACGTTTTGGGATTCTGCGTGGGGCGGTAAAAGCTAGTTGCGAGATTGGAGTTGCTGGATTTGTTCGGCCGTCAAACCGGTCGCTTCAGCAATTTGCGGAATCTGAATTCCTAACTGTAAAAGATTGAGGGCGATTTCTTGCTGTTTTTGCTCAGCCCCAATCTTGATGCCCCGTTCTTCTCCAATTTGGATTCCTCTTTGCTGTGCTTCTTGATACCAGGGTGATTCGCGAATAACGGCCATGTCCCACCTCATTATTTGGGCGACTAATTCACTGTCCAATACGAAACTAGCAAAATACGCCAACAATGACTCCATTTCTCTCAAGTCTTCATCAGCTCGAAGCTCCCTCAGAGCCTCTTGAATGATGGGTTCTTCGGCTCCGCCTTCCATGATAGGGATGAAAGGTAGCAGGGTTTTCAGCGATCGCGCCAGTACCATTTCAGCCTTTACCTTCCACAGATTGATCACGCGGTAGTCTTGGCGAGAGGTTAATCCAACAAAAGTTTCTTCATGACAGTCGCGTATCTGGGTTGTTTCCGATGGCGGCAGAATATTGACCAGAATCGGGTAAACGGGAAGCTGGTATTTCTCGCAGGCGAGGGCGGCATAAGCATTCATTCGCCGGGGCATTTTGGGCGAGTACCGGAACTGGAGTTCATTGGCGATCAGGAATTCGCCGTACTGTGAGTTTTGGGCACGGATCAGCACATCTCCTTCGCGACCGACCCATTGAAATTCTGGAGTCACGATTTCGCAGGTATCGATTTCGAGATCGGTGACCCATTGGGACCAGGTCTGCGGGGCAAGTCCAATAAGTCTTTTGCTGCCAAGGTCTGCTTTTTTCTTTGCCATCGCTACGGGAAAAAGAGAGCGGCTTTCATCCTAGGGAATTTGTACGGAAAACTATTTGGATTTTGTAAAAAAGTTTTCACTACAGCTATGGTCTACAAGATTTTGAAGAGGTCTAAAGGACGTGTTTATGCGTATCTCGCCGAGAGTGTCCGCGATCGCAGGGCGGATGGTTCGAGTGTGGTGCGACAAAAAATCATCAAGTCGTTGGGGTTGGTGTCGGGTGAGCAACCGAATCTACCCAGGAATGCGCCGAGAGCTGTGGTGCTGTTTGCTGGGGGCAGTGGGGTTGAATGTGGCATGGTCATGGCCGGGATTCGTCCGGTCTGTTCGGTAGAGTGCGATCCGGGGAATCCCAAGCTATCGAATGCGCTAGCCGATGCCAATGAACTGAACTTTCGGCGGTATGGGCACAAGGTGATTCGGTCTACGGTTGAGGAGTTGGCTGCGTTGGGGTTACCTGGTGTACCGAGAGATATTGATTTTCTCCACGCGTCCCCGGTCTGCTCTCGATTCTCGATGGCGAATCATCGGGGGTCGGAACAGTTTGAGGATTTGACTCAGGCGCGAGCCGTGGCGTTAGCTATTCAAACTTTGAAGCCAAGGGTGTTCACGTTGGAGAATGTACCCAGTTACCGGAAGTCGGAGTCGATGGAGATTATTCGGTCGGCTTTGGATGGGTTTGGTGTCGATGAGCGGGTGTTGAATGCAAAGGATTTTGGGGTGCCGCAGGATCGCAAGCGGTTAATTTTACGGGCGGTCCGGGGTGGTATGCTGCCAGCTTTGCCAAAGCCTTCGCCGGTAGTTGGGTGGTATGCGGCGCTTAAGGATTTGATTCCGCGTTTGCCGGAGAGTTTTTTGCTGGATGATCAGAAGAGAGTTGTTGCAGATAAGTTAAAGCAGCACCCGGATGTTGAAGCGCTGCTGGTGGAGAGGATTGGTTGGCGGGATAAGCCGAAGGTTCGGTTACCGTGGGAGCCTTGTTGGACGATTCGGGCTTCGATTACAGGGGATCAGCGAGGGGGCGATCGGCGTAGGTTTATTGATGTTTGGTTTTGCCGTGGTGAAGTGAAGTCGCTTACGGTTCAGGGGTTGGCGATGCTTCAGGAGTTTCCGGATTGGTATAGGTTGCCGGTTGAGATTTCGGTCGCAGGGGCGCTAGTTGGGTATGCTATACCTCCAAGTCTAATCTTCAAAGTCTATGAAAAACTTTAACTTTGAGCATCACCGGCGCGAACAGTAAATCTTAATAAGTACCAGCAGTATTAGCTGAGAACCGAGTATATGCTTTTGTTAAGCCCTTATATATCGGTATAATTTGCATTGGATGAACTTTCGGTAAGCGCTAAAAAAACAAAACTACTGGCTGACCGGCTGATGATAGGAAGCGTTTTTCTAGGTCACAAGTGACAAACCGTATCGAAAATAATCACTTGTTTTGCAAGCCTCCAAAATATATTCAGCAAAGCAACAGTAGGCATGAGAACCATCACCAGCAAACAACATGCCATCCCAACTTAGCAAATCTTCAAAGTCGCTTATAACCCATGATCCTGAGTCTCCTGGAGAGCATAGAGCCGTATTTAAATACTGCGGCTGACGGGATGATAAGACAAAAATATCTCTAAAACAGTAGGGTTCATCATCAATTAAAATCTCATCCCACAGGCAAAGATATCGTATTTTTGCTTCCGTTTTGCCGCTCACTTTTCCATGAAAAAGCACCTTGTCGTGAAGTGACATACTGCTAATCATTCGGACATGCTCAACCGAATTAGATGGATGTGATGTTCGTAGGCTGTAGTCATCAGCATTCAGTTCGGCAACAGCTACATCGAGTCCATAGTCAGAATAAGGATTATATTGGCTATATTTGCGTGGATTACAAGTTTCTCCGTCCAAGTTAGGTAGTATAGACAGCCGGACATTGCCAATTTTTTTAGTTTTTTTCCCTTCATACGGGCCAGGATTAAAAACTTTTGTCCCTGCCTCCATTCCCAGAACGTGGGCACAGCTGATTAAATATATTTTCCTGGTTTGAGGGCACTGCAAAAAACCGCCTAAAGTTCCAGCCGTATCTGGAAATGCTTTACCTACGCTGAGAGAGGCTTTCGTTTGATTAGGTGTATTTGAAATATAGGCTTTGACTGAGTCGTTCAGTTCCACTATTTTTTCAAATAATCTTTTATAATTTTATACGGCTATACAAGGATTCCAATACTCGTAAAATATCGGGTAATTCTCTAGATAATTTGGCAGATCCAATGTGGATATGTCTCTTTCTTCACGAAGGATAACCAAACAGTATATTGGCCCTGCATTTTCTGGATATCCTAATGCTGAGCAGTGCTCATCCCATCGAGCAGGACGATAACTAAAATCTATTGATACTCTTGAATAAAGTTGACTTTGCTGAAATGTCGCTTCATTCGAGAATTGATCCTTAATGTACGCTTTCAGCCAGAACTGATCAACACCTAACATAGCACCCCGTATGTAAGGGGCGTTGTACTCTAGTCTCTCATATAGGCTGGGACCGATTTCGCGTGATATCCGTAAAAGGGAATCAAGCATGAGTGTTAATTACTTCCTAATGCTTCACCTGTTGCGCCTAGTAATGATTGCCAACCCATGCCGCTTGTGAAAATAACGCAGAACTGGACAAAAATAGGCTTTTGAGGATCAAATGAGCTTTTGTAAATACTTGGAAAAGCCATTATGGCTACGAACGCAGAAGCGACAATCCAACTCAACAATCCATGAAGATTCCAGCTACCGTTTACGAAGTATTCTTGAATAAAGGGTTGTGCAATGATCCCCAAAAGAAGAGCAAGATATTGTGGAAACCAATGAAGACTTTTTTCCGCAGATTTGGATTTAGGGCGACTTGCTCTTACTTCCGAGGATAGGTCAAAGTATCTGAAGATTCTGTTCATAGCCTTATTTATCTATACGAAAAGCCTGTTAAACGCATCTTTTTGGCATATCCATGCTGCTACTCTACTCTATATTTCAAACTTTATTTCAACTTTTTGTTCACACAAATCGTTATGCTTTGGGAGGCTGTTTACCTTAGTCAGAGGCTATAGCTTAGGAATTTGCAAAGAAATTTTGGTAGTCCTAGGGATGTAAGGATGGAGCAAAGTAGTAGACAAACCAGAGGCTCCCATACCTAAACTCAGATACTCCCGCGGCAATTCACATAAAATCGTCAAGAATGGTTTCATCCACAATCGAAAAAAAACGATAAGAGCAAAGAATGTGGACGCCAATTTGTCCTAAGTCCTCAGCAGAGATTGATTTCTGCGGCAACGAAATTAATGATTGACAAACTCTTGCTAGAGAAAATTCCCTTGGCGGGCATCGCGCGAGTCTGTGAGGGTTCGGAAAGTTGGTTACAAAGCTAGGTGAATGCTCGCTACGAAGCCGTTCCTCAACAAGTCAATGTATCGGTCAAAAAAGAGGTCGCTTGACAATTCAATACGATGAAATGTAGTCATTTGTGGGCAATCAGTCCAATAAGATCTGGCTTTGGTTTGCCCTAAATGTAAAGACCCATGAAATTGTGCAGCTGTATGTGGGTGACCATTCTGACGCTGGAGCACAAAAATCATGGGAGTCGTTGCCAGCTGTTTATCGTCAATGTGCGATAGCTTACACTGATTTCTGGCAGTCCTATGGGACTGTTTTTCCAAGCAAACGACATCAAGCGGTGGGAAAAGAAACCGGCAAGACCAAGCCTCATTGAGCGGTTCAATTATAGGTGCGTCTAACGAGTTTCTCGTTTAGTTCGCAAAACTCTCTCTTTTTCCAAAAAGATAGAAAATCATATCGGCGCTATTTAGTTGTTTTCACCATTACAATGTGTCCTTATATCCCTAGAACTACCGGGTTTCGTTCACCGAGTTTCAGTCAGTTGCTTAGACCGCTTTAACGGTGGATCATTAGACGATGACGAAATACTGGATGATTGGAAACAGTTTTGGAACACTTTGGAAACTTCCAATTCAAATTTAGAGGCTTACCTACCTATTTTTCAACAGGGCGATTTTGACCTCGAATCACCCGATGAAATTTGTCAATGGTTCATGGAATATGAGCAAGATGGAGATTCAAATATTAATCAGGTTTGTGGCATTGGATTTTATGATTTACATGAGGAACTGAGAGCAGGAGATAAAAAAGCTTTGCGGAATTTTTTTGAGTATGGGCCGCCGATAATCTTTTGGCCTGATGCTAGCCTGAACTCAGATTTAATTAATGATTTGGAGTCTACTTTAGCTAGCTCTCCAAAAAGCTTTATATAAGAGGTCAGGAATTTTAGATTTAACCATCGTAAAAAAGAGGGCAGATTATTTTCGACAGTCCCTACCTAATACCGCCGGATCGTCTTTTAGAGTGGAGTTGAGGAATGGATTATGAGTAAAGAAGAAATAGAGTCTTGGTTTCAATACATTGGGGATAATCAGCCCAAAAGCTTCGAGCTACCCAAACCCCCTCCTTGGCGTCAATTTAGCTCAGGGAATAATAACCCGCGTTTAAGGCGCGGTCAAAAGTTTGTACCGCCCGAAGGGTCCTTAAAAATCATTAATGCTGCCCTTTATCTCCGCCGTCCGTTACTAGTGACTGGGAAGCCGGGGACAGGCAAAACCTCATTAGCCTACGCGATCGCACACGAACTGAATTTAGACATTTTACGTTGGAATATTGGTACACGGAGTACCCTCAAAGATGCTCTCTATCAATATGACGCGATCGCCCGTGCTCAAGAGGGAAAAGAACTGCCGATCCAAGAATTCATGAGACTAGGTCCTTTGGGTTCAGCATTCTGCACAGAAGAAGGCAAGCCAAAAGTCTTATTAATTGACGAAATCGATAAAAGTGATATTGATCTTCCTAATGATTTATTGCATGTTCTCGAAGAAGGTCGATTCATTATTCCCGAACTAAAACGACTCAGTAAAAAACTGGGTGAACAGAAAGATCATTCCCGAATCAGCCAGAGATTAGAAGAACTGAGAAATCAGTTTGATGAGAGCGAAAAAGAACTGATGCTTATTAAGGAGCTAGAGCATTTAAATGAGCTGTTAGACCAAGGAAATGCCAGGAAAGCTTTTCTGGAGACGGAAACCTCAGGTGAAACAGCAGAGATTATTGATGGAGAGGTCCTCTGTAATGAATTTCCAATAGTTGTAATGACCAGTAATGGAGAACGAGATTTTCCGCCAGCTTTTTTGCGTCGTTGTCTACGCTTTGAGATGGAGGAACCAGATATAGACAGATTACGAGTAATTGTTGGTGGGTATTTAAACTCTGATGTGGAATCCGTTCAGGAGCAATATGATTGGATAATTCAACATTACTTAGAGATTCGTAAAGGTAAATCTTTGGCAACTGATCAACTGCTTAATGCTGTTCATCTAGTTTCTATTGGATATCAAAGCGGAGATACAACGCCTGAGCAGCTAAGCGATGAGTTAAAGAAAAGGATTAAAAATACCCTTTTACCCAAAATTATTGAACCCCTAGATTAGTAATGAGTAGTTCTCTGCAGCAATTTATAGCTGACTTGCGGGAAGCAGACGATTTTCTGTCGGTTGGGGTTGGTTTGGGTCCAGGCATTGAAGAAATTGCTGATATGCTCTGGCTTTCAAGATTTTTACCTAGTAACTCTCCTGGGATGGACAACTCAGGAGAGGCTGGAAGCCGGGATGAAACCACTGGAGATGATACCAATGAGCAAAAAGATGATCAGGGAGCCGACAAAACGGAAGAAACGAAAGGGAAGTCGGACAAAATAAATGGCGCCCCCCCCACTGTTTTCGAATCGATGGGAACTTTAATTGATAGCCAAGACCGTATCGACGATACGGGCGAAATAAAGCCAAAAATAGAACCAATAAAGATTCCCGCTGCACCGGCACTACGGCATCCTCTAGAAATTGCTCGTGCATTACGCCCACTCATTCGTAAAGTTAATTCCCGTACGGAAACCGTTATTGATGAAGAAGAAACCGCGATCGCGATCGCTCAAGGTCAATCGATAGGGGTGATTGAGAAGCCGGCGCAGGAAAGATGGTTAGAGTTGGAGTTGATTTTTGAAGAATCCAAGATCACGGCTATCTGGGAGCGTGCCGGAAAAGAGTTTGCGGAAATATTAGAACGACTGGGTGCTTTTCGAACAATTCGCGTTTGGACCCTAACGACTTCAGATAAGGGTGAACCCCAACTAAAAACAGGAAAGTTTCGAACGGGGCAACCAAAAGAACTGACTAATTCTGCTGGTCAGCGGTTAGTCATGCTGGTTAGTGACTGTATTTCATCTCTATGGCGCGAAGGTAAAATTCACGAATCCTTGGCTACCTGGGCAGATAAAGGCCCCGCCGTAATTATTCAGTGGTTTCCCTCTAACAAATATTGGTCTCGGACTGGACTGGGGGCGGGTGAGGAGGTTTGGCTAAGAGCTTTGAACCCAGCGACAAAAAGTAAACACTTCAAAACTTATTATCCCGGAGGAAATCCGGAGCGGCGGCGATCGAGAAGAGAAACCAGAACTGTTGACACGACTCTAGTACCAGTGGTGCCCTTAGAAACAGAGCATTTAGGGCGTTGGGCAAAGATGATGGCTGGCGGAGATGCCGAAGTCGCGGGAAGACGTTTCGAGCTGGTGATACTTGATGAAAAGCGATTGGGACCGGTTCGAGCAGCTAGACCCTTACCCCTATCTGGTGAAGAGCGGGTCCGTTTGTTTTTTGCGACTGCTTCACCATTAGCCCAACGCTTAGGGGGCTTGCTATCTTGGGCACCGCCTTCTGCAGAGATTGCCAATTTGCTGCAAGAAACACTCTTGAAAGATTCAGAAGCTGTCCACTTAGCTGAAGTATTTTTAAGTGGTGTTTTAGAGCCTAACGAACAGGGCATTTTTCATTTTTTGTCGGGAGCGGCAGAATTGTTGCAAGAATCAACATTGGGTATCGATAAGGAGTTAGTTCACAACGCCTTAACAAGCTATGTCTCTAGTAGATATTTGACCACTCCTCGTGAGTTTAGAGCTTTTTTGGCACGGCATGACTGGCAAGATAATGAATGGAAAAGCCAGATAGATGGTTTTGCTGATTTATTGCAGCAGGTTGAGCAGTTAGAAAGTCGAGACATCTCTATCTGGCGCAATGAAGAGCTCACTGATGTTGAAAAATTAGTGGCTGGCGATGCTGAGAGAGTTGAGGAAGACACAGAAGATTTGGGGCATGATATCGACTCTCTCGCTGAGCTATTGGAGCAGAGTGGTGAGAGTGATACTTTATTTTCTGAAAATAAGGACTCTATCGATGATGGTAGTGAATTTACAACTCAGGAATCATTATCCGGAGAAATAGAAGGGACTGTCCCTCAGGAAAATTATTCTGAGCAGACGACTGCTTCTAATTGGATTGAGTTGGAGTTTGAAACGGCCAGTGTTGAACTTATTGATGTTGGTGTCGGGCAGACAGTAGAAAGCTCAATCAAAGTTGAAAAAGCAGAATCATTGCCGTTGTTAACTTTTGAATTTGAGACTGTACAAGTTAGTGACACAGGAAATATTATCAAGCGTCTTCGAGGCCAAGCTCGATTTTTTGTAGAAAATTTAGGTGAAACGGAAAAAGGGCTTTTGGGTAGAGCTAGATCGCTTATAACCGGTGAATCACCAGTCGTTAAAACTGCTATTGAGATGATTGCGATACCGGGGGGGGCATTTATGATGGGGGAGAAAGATCTCCGTGACAAGCCTCAACATGAAGTGAGTGTTCCTTCGTTTTTCCTGAGTAAATATCCGATTACCCAAGCTCAGTGGCGATTGGTGGCAGCACTCCCGCAGGTTGAAAGAGAGCTGCAGCCCAATCCTTCAAGATTTAAGGGTGATAATCGACCGATTGAACGAGTGAGTTGGTACGACGCGGTGGAATTTTGTAAGCGGTTGAGTCAGTTCTTGGGCAGAGAGTATCGCCTGCCGACAGAGGCAGAGTGGGAATATGCTTGCAGAGCCGGAACTAACACCCCTTTCTACTTTGGGGAGATCATCACGACGGATTTAGGCAACTATAACGGTAGTCGCTATGGTGAAGAACCCAGTGGACAAAGTCGGGGAGAAACGACGGAAGTCGGGAGCTTTCCACCCAATGGATATGGACTCTACGATATGCACGGCAACGTATATGACTGGTGTTTAGATCATTGGCATGATAGCTACGAAGACAAGCCAGAAAGCCTTAAGCAAGCAGGAAATGAGCCCTGGCTAACCAAAACTGAAGAATCTAGTCGTGTAGTTCGCGGCGGTTCCTGGTTCAACTTTCCTGATTATTGCCGCAGTGCCTATCGCAACTTCGTTAATCCCGGCGTCGACGATCTCTTTGTCGGTTTTCGAGTTGTCTGCGGAGCCCCCAGCACTCTTCTGGCGTCAGAGCTGAAGGATGGAACATCCAACGGGAGTACAAGGGAATAGTCCAGACCTGTTCCGATGATGCGCTTAGGTGTGTCCAAAAATAACCCAGAGTCCGAGAACCTAGTAAGGGGATCCCGAACGCTTATCGGGCTCATTTACACATATCTCCGGCCATGACAAATCTAGTTGTTAAGAGAGAAACGAAACGAGGGCGCTGCTATCGGGAGCTGCTGACTGACTCTTTGCCCCTAGAGCTTATGTTGATTCAGGCTGGAGAATTTCTCATGGGTTCGCCGGAGGATGAATTGGAGCGTAGTGATCGAGAAGGACCGCAGCACAAAATAATCTTTCCTGAACCGTTTTTAATGGGGCGCTTTTCAGTCACGCAAGAACAATGGAGCGAGGTTGCGAGTTGGAAGCAGATTAATCGCGAGTTGAAGCCTAATCCATCAAGTTTTCCTGGAGCCCAGAATCCGGTAGAGAAAATTAGCTGGTATGACGCCGTTGAGTTTTGCGATCGCCTTTCTGCTCGTTTTGAAAATGACTATCGCCTGCCGACTGAAGCGGAGTGGGAATATGCCTGCCGAGCTGGAACTACGACCCCTTTTTATTTTGGGGAAACCATCACAACTGAGCTAGCGAACTATCGTGGCACGGATGATGAAACTTTCAACTGGAAAGGCAACTATGGACAAGGACCCAAAGGCGAATATCGAGAAAAGACTCTACCGGTCGGAAGTTTTCCGGCAAATGACTGGGGACTCTACGATATGCACGGCAACGTTTATGACTGGTGTTTAGATCATTGGCACGATAGCTACGAAGCCAAACCAGCAAGCCTCAAGCAAGCTGGAAATGAGCCCTGGCTAACCCAAAACGAAAAATCAGTTCGTGTAATACGCGGTGGTTCCTGGATCTACCATCCTGATCTTTGCCGCAGTGCCTATCGCGGCAGCCGCTCTCCCGGCATCTTCAATAACCCTGTCGGTTTTCGAGTTGTCTGCGGAGCCCCCAGGATTTAATTTCTCTTTTACCCTTTATCAATTTTTTTGAGGCTTTTATAGTCAGGACTTACGCAAAATGGAATTGTAAGGAGGGAGATTGGAGCTGTTGACGCAAAAAATGTGACCAAGGCTGACGTGCAATGTCGTACACAGTTGTTCTAAACCTCAGAGCTTGGCGTCTGAGGAAATTCCAGACCTGCAACGCACAATGAATGTGATTGCGTTGAATCCGCCCTTTTCGACATTGGCAAGCCTCTACCCCGGTCAGCTGCTTCAATTCACGGTGAAACTGCTCAATCTTCCAACGCAACGCACACTCGTCTTGTGTACCCTCCGTCGAATCTTGAGAATGGTCATTAGTGGCTACATATTCCGTCCGGTGGGGTGACACCGTGACCTGGAACAGTTTCACTTTCTTCTGAGCTGGAAAATTGCGAATTTTAATTAGCTTTCCTTGTTCTAATTCTTCCTCACTCCACTCCAGAGCATCCACTCGACGGTAGGGCGACGTCATGCCGTTATCGTCCACCTGACGATTCCGTTTGAGAGGGCAGTAATAAATTTTGCCCAACTCTGAATCGATGAAAGCCATAAGTGTTTGAGTAGCGTACCAACTGTCCATCAGTACGGTGGAAAAAGATAACTCTTTACTGTAGAAGGCGCTTTTGAGCATGTCCAGAACATGGTCGAGCTTGCTACTGCCATCTGTCTTTTTGTCATAGAGGCGGTAGTCGATAACCCAGTACTGCTCTGAGTCAGGGTTTACATACACACAGCTGACTAAGCCGATGCCATTAACTAATCCGCCAGCATTGCCGCTGTATTGCCATTGACTGCCCTCAATTTTGCGACTGTAGCTTTTATCCAGCACCGTGTCGTCGAAGACTAAATAGCCTCTTGGCGAGTCAATGAGGTCGACCTGGACTTGCTCCCACAGAAGACGGGGGGTCAGCTTTACTCCTTGTAAGTATCGTTTAATGCGGTCATGGCTGACACCGTTGAGATGCTCTGCAAGGTTGGTCAAGGTGTAATTCATGGGACTACTGAGCAGATATTGGCAGTAATCCACGCGGGTAAAAGGTTTCACCCCACTACTCTAACCACCCTTTGCGTAAGTCCTGTTGGTATCAATTGCCATCAGAAATTGCAGTGTCAGGGGCGTTGATTGGATATGCAACGCCGCCTAAGTTACTGGTAGAAATAATTACTTTTCCCAATCGGCATGTTAGATAGCGAAACGATTAACCACTTATCTCGCTGACTCATGGTCGAGAAAAAGCCGTCTCTCGTGCCGCGAGAAAACTACCTGAGCAATCACTGGCTCCCGTAACATTCCACTAGTTTTCCGGTAGCAATCCAAACCGTTCAACTCCACAGCACCATCGACAAACTGCTTGTCATTGTGTCAAAGCTTGTCTGTAGAGCTTGGGCGATCGCTATCCTGTGGCCTTGTCTGGAGGGCAGCAGCAGCAGGTCGCGATGCACCGCCCAACCCGAAGTTTTATTGCTGGATGAACCCTTCTCCGCCTTCGATACCCACTTACGCTTTTTGATGGAGCGGGATCTCAGGCTATGGCTAGAGCATTTCCCCGGCATCACCCTCTTTATCACCCACAACATTGAAGAAGCCTACCGTATCTGCAGCAACCTACTGGTCATGGATCGCGGCACTATTAGCATTCAAGATGCCAAAAGTACTGTAGCGTTTTCCGTTTTCTGGCGTCGAGAGGCTGTTAATCAGAAACTTATTATGATGGGCTTACTTACGCCGTCGAGTACTAGTTCTGGATATCAGCGCTCAAAGAATGGCCTCAGGTCATCATTCAGGACTGGGGTTCGAACCTGTAGCAGCAGATGAGCGCCCTTTGGTGTCCATCTCATTTGCCGCTTCTTCACCATCCGCTTGCTGATCACCGAATAAACTATCAAGCCGCCAATTTCACTATCGTGCAATACAGCATTAACGACGGCTGCGTTGGGCCAAACTAATGTAGTAAAGCAACTGCAAAACGGAGGTGATAGCCGCTCCTACATAGGTGAGTGCAGCGGCGGTTAGCACGGCCTTGGCTCCAGTGGCTTCCTGGGCGGTATCTGTGAGTCCTGCCTGTTTGAGCAACGCCAAACCTCGACGACTTGCATCAAACTCTACTGGCAATGTGAGCACCGAGAACAGGACCATAAACCCAAAGAAAAATATACCGATCCAGACCAAGCCAGCCATATTGAACAAAATGCCCATCATGAAAGCGATGTAGGAAATTGTGGGCGTAAATTGCAGTGCGGGTAGCAAAGCGCCCCGGAGGGCGATCAGAGCGGAGCCTGTTTGATATTGCTGTACGTGACCTAATTCATGAGCCGCTACTGCCATGGCAGCTACGGAGGGTCGATTTGCGATAGGGTCTGACAACCGCACAACATTCGCAGCAGGATCGTAATGGTCCGTTAATGAGCCACTCGCCTGTTCTAGAGGGATTGTATTGAGGGATGTGTGAGCAAAGAGAGTCTTCGCGACTTCCATTCCTGTCATATTTTCGGTGTTGCGCACCTTACTCCATTTGGCGAAGGTACTTTTCAAATACATTTGGGTGAATGCCGAAATCACTAACGCCGGAATGGCAATGAAGAGAAAATAAAAAGGATCGAAGTAAAACATAGTCCCAGTTAACTCCAATACTGGAAGAAATCTTCGTTTCTAAAGCTGACCTCTTGGAAATTGCGACGTTGCACGATTACACCCGAGATCGTCAGCACTAGCCACAGCACTAACCAGCCTAATGAATCTCGCAAAATTGGTGAGATCGCGGTACCAGCTCCCTGCAATCCAGAGATAGAAATTCGGTTTAAAAGCAAGAGAACGGCAAGCACGATGAAATTGGCCCCGCCAATGGCCGTAAGCACCGTAATTAATTCATCCTGCCAATGGCGGGCATAAGTTAAGAACCCTAAAATTAGGGCGCACACAAAAGCGACTAAGGCATGGAGAATTCCAGTTTCAAATCCTAAGTAAGTCATAAGGCCAGACCCTAACCAGGCACCGATGATACCCCCAACCAGGGAAAAGCCAAACACATAGAATTGCCATGAAAAAATGGCCAGAAGAGTGCCGAGCACCACCCCCACAGTCAAACCTGTTGCGGTGCCTACAAAACCAACCCCCAAAAGCACAAACGTGGCTTTTGCTCCTAGCCACACCCCGCCGAAAAAGGCCCAAATGGGGAGCATGACGGTGAAGAAGCGATAGCCCCCAAAGCAGAGTAACAGACCAAAGGTGCCTGAAAAAATGGCTAGAAAAAGAGTTTTTAGTAGCATGCTATTGACTCCTGAAAGAACGCCAATTCCCTGTTGGATAGTTGGATTACTTATAGCGGTGTTAAGGTTTGCATGTCGCCATAGCAGGTCAACATGGATTCTATAGGTAAAGGGTAGATGAAGAACTTGATTTTTGAAGCAAAATCATGAATTGAGGTCTGACCGGCATCGATGCTCCTAATAGATTGTCAAGAATTAGCCAAGCCGAGGTTTCTGTTGCAACTTCGCTCGAAGTCACTAAGCATCCCCGGCTCTGTTGCAAAGTTGATTTTGATGATTGTTTCATCCAGTCGCCAGGAGTCGTTGGTCATTTTTAGATGTTTTCGATAGCGCTTATCTAGTTCAGGCGCATAGCGCTGAACCCACCGGTAGATGGTGGCATGCTCCACAACAATCCCCTTTTCAACAAACATTTCCGCGAGGTTTCGATAGCTGAGGTTGTAGCGGAGATACCAGCGAACGCTCGGGAGGATGACGTCGTGCGAAAATTGCCTGAATTTAAACAGGTTATCAGTGGATGCCATGGCTTCTCGAAATTACTGAGGCGCTTCAGACTAGCATTTCTCTGCTGCCCCACTATCTTTGCAACAGAGCCTCAATTCGCACCAGCGGCCGCATTTCAATAGAAAGTGGCGGTTATGGACAATCTTATTTGGCTGCGTGACTACTTCCATTGAAGTAGCCGTGGTAGCTGAGCCAGATCTAGGAGAAAATTTATCATCCAAACGACAAGCTCTAGTATCAAAACAAGCGCCACCCATGCTAAGTCGGCTTGTTCGCCAATCAAGCTCAGACCCTCGCCAAGTTGCCAGAAACGATAGGGCAGATAGAGATATGGCACCATTACCCACACCACTGACGACAGCTTTCTTAGAGTCACAAATTCCGAAAGAATCTGAAACCCTAACATGAGAAAATAGCTGGCAAAAATCTGCCAAACTAGCGATTCTCCTTGCCAAATTCCCCACATTAAAGCCCCTAGAGGAGGCAAAATTCCCAATATTTGTACTGAGCCAAACCAGTACTTAAACCATCCAGGTAAGGGTCTTGGCAATTCATAAGCATTCACTTCACGCCAACCCCATGCCGTAATTGCCAGATATCCTGTTGCGATTCCCAAAAACAAGCTGTTTTCAAACAGAAAATGTAGTCCTAAACTCACAACAATTCCTTTAATTAAAAGAACTCATTTAATAAGCATGAATAAACATAGCTGGTTCTTGCGGGTTCTGTGGAGTGAAAAGCTAAATTCCCTTTTGCTGAAAGGGTCCTGCTAATAATAGATCCTGAGTTAACCTAAGCCCAGGAATCACGCCTTGGACTCAGCTTCAGAAACGGATGTGAGACTTTCACCGCATCCAACTCCTCTCTAACTAGGCTCATTGTCATTGAGTACTTAGTACTTGTCTCTGACAGGATGTTTGGGCGTTGGCCATGGATTGTCAACTTAACGATTTTCCTCGAGCCCAAATTCATGAGACTCTTGCTGAATAAGCCATCTATCCTACAGGGGGCACCGCGTCCCCTCCGATACTATGCAGGGCTATGGGCCAGCCAGCTACATGGCTCGAACTTGAAGTCTGTAAACTGGGCAGTGAATGAAGACTCTAACGGACTACAAGCATATATGCCAAACTTGATTGCATTCTCAGCCGGGATTGGTGGGTTGGTTTTTCCCATCTGTTCCGTTGTTTCTTCAAGAGCATGCAAATGGAAGATCCGAATTTGCTTAAAGTCAGTGCCATCGAGTGAATACTCAATTAAGAAGTCAGGACCTCTACGACTTAATCGGTACCATATTTCAGCAGGCATCTTAATATCAGTTGTTGCCCAATCCGAATAGCCAGAATTTGTCACTACACTGCCGAGTCGAGAGAAGTTATCATTTTCAAATTCAATTGATGACTTGAACCAATTATCACTATCGATATATATAACCAACCCGCATTGATCGAATTGTGTTTCATAGTCAAATTGCACTCTTACTGTGAGGGTGAAGTTCTCGTCACTCGTGAATAACAGTGCAGGAGCATTATCATTTCTAAAGCCATAATATGTCCTTTGCCAGAAATCGGTATTCGGCTCTGTAGTTATTTCAACCAAGTTATCAGTAACTTGGCTAGATGACGGTTTATTAAGCCATTTTCCTGATCGTAATTCTAAGTTCATAGATTCCTGGCTACACATCATGACTTATTTGAATACAAGTTGACTACTAAACACTTTCACAAGGATTTTAGCGGGCAATTTGAATGATTTCCGATGTGTCTTTTGAGTTCATGAGATGTTCTATCTAGTCGATCGCCCCACTCTAACTACTCCAGAAGCACCCGCTTTAACTCAACCTCAGCGGTAGCACTCGCACTAATGTCCCCGAAATTTCGGTAATTGTGTTCCAACTTCCACTTAAAACCCTTTGAGTCAGCCTGAGCGATCGCCTTCACAATCGACTGTAAATATAGCTCCATCGCAAAATTCCCCTCCTCAATCTCAGGGATTGGCGGGTATTTCGTCCGGGGTTGGTAAGCAAGAATTGATCGCCCGGGCGGATAGTAGCCTTGGTTCTTCCAATTGAAAACCTTCATCATTCAGCCTCCACTTGGTAGCTAACTCGAAACTGCATACTCGCTTTTACCGTACCTACAGGGTCAATAGAAAAAGAGAATAGGCGTAACTTTGGATCGCGGATTAGCTCAGCTTCTACTTTGGCGGCATGATGCAAACAATCCAACACCCATTGATCAATCAGATCGTCATCGCCTAGCTCAGCGGGCAGCTCTGGATGATCGGGGACTAAGGCTTTAAATTCAGATACTTTCATCGGACTTCAAACTCTAAGTTGAACTGGTGAGAGACTTCGCGCTTCACGTTGAGGAACACCCACGGGTACTCCACGCGATCGCTGTAGGTTCTTCTTTCAAAAGGGAAGTTAGGAACTAGGCGGAAACCTCCGCGATAGGACACTTTGTACGTAGTTCGCTGAACCTTCATGCCGTGGTTAGCAATACTCATCAGGTATTCCTCGATGTGGTCATCGGGACTGAGGCTCGCGGGTAGCGATGGCGCACCAGGGCGGGCTTGGAATTGGGAGACTTTCATAGCGACAAATACAAGAAAACCCTCAGGAGAAGAGACCCCGAGGGCTAAACGGCAAATGCGATAGGTAAGTCAGGAACGCTAGGCGACCTGAATACCAGAAACGACTACGGGGATACGGATTCGGGCATCGAAAGTCCCGTCTTCATTGATCTCCCAGGTAAACTTGTTGGTGCGGTCGGCACGGTCTAAGCCTTCGTTGATGCGTTCTTCGACGGCATTGGCTTGTCGCAGTACATCAATCAGATATTTCTCGACAACGTTATCGCCTTCTACCAAAGCAGCCGGTAAATCTGGTGCGCCTTGGTTGAGGGTATTGAACTGGTTAATTGTAGTCATGGGAAGAAAAAGCAAAGTGAAACGGTCAACTTCAATGATAGTTCATTTGTTCGCTTTTGGGACTAAATAACCGAGATATCCACTGATAAGAATCTTTGCGAGTTCAGCATAAAGCGGCCGGAATTCCGGGTCGTGAATCGCAATGATCAGGCTCCCAACGAGAGCGGTAAAAATGAGGAGTTGAATTAAGAGCGGCATTTGAGATATTCGTAACGCTTTTTCCAGAGCTGCTTTAGCTGATTTGAACGTTGCAGCGATCGCCGGAGCATATTGATTCTTTGGTTAGCTTTGGCGAGTTCAGTTTGCAGTTTCGAGTAGGCAGATTCGAGGGATTCGATTCTATTTCCGTAGAGAGCGCGGGTGATTTCTACGAGCACGATACCAGTACTGGTGATCGCAGCGGCGATGATGCTGTCCATTAGATTCTGAGGAGGCGACCAAATTTGAGGGTGATGACGGCGGAGAAAAACCAGTTGAGCGGGGAGAACACAACGAAGGTGATCCGAGGTTGCCCGATGATGAGCATACCGGTGACGAAGCCCCAGAGCAGGCATTGAAGCAGGGAGACTGAGCCGCGTAGTTTTGGGGAGTCTAATGCAACAGCAGCAATATGAATCAAGCCCAGAATTACTAAGCCAATGCCCCACAGGCAACCGGGGGCGAGTTCCCACATGGCGCGGTAGCTGGTGATTTGGTGTACTCGGTCCCACCAAGGTGACAAGATCCAAACTCCGATTCCGAAGTCAACGAGGGCAAGGTAAAGTTCGAATGCAGCGGTTTCATTGATGATGCGATTCATTGATGTCTGTGGCGTATCTACATCAATTATTACCTATAAATTCAGTGCTTTTGAACTACTTGACGAATTATTGTCATTGAGCGCTTCTCCTATATATATGCAGATTTATTTGTTGGCGTTGATAAACTTCTCAAGCGGTCCTCCCGATGGTCGGGCGCACACATACAGGCTCGCTAGGATAGCAGCCACTGATTAAGGTCCGGCGCTGCCGGGGTTTATAAATTAACCAAGGGTAATACAGAGCACAAGCGCCATTGGTGGTTAAGCGGCTGCTCTATGCACCACTGTTGTTTTTGGTGTTTTGCCATGCTGTTTTTGTTGCTCGTTTTCGTTCTGTTTTCCTTCGTTTCGGTTTTGCGTTACTCTCCTGCTCCGATTGTTGCTCCGTCTGGTCCTTCCTCTCCGGTGGTTTTGGGTTCGGTGTTTTCTTCGTCAGCTTCGTTCTCGGGTTGCTGTCTGTTCCAGTCTCGTTCGGGTGGGCGTCTTTCTGGGGCGGCGTTCTCTGCTCGGGCTGGGTCGCTTCGGTCTCGTGGGGTTTTGGTCTAGTTGGTTTGCTGGTGGGGCTTCGGCCCCTGCTTTTTTTCGATCGCAGATCGATTCACGCAGGGAGCAACATACTCGGAATTCTTGAGGACACGGGGGAAGGTTGAAACCTTGTCGAAAGTAATATTTCAAGACAAAATGTAGGGGCACTTTAATTTCCAAAACCATGGCGCAGAGTTTCAAGCCGGACAAAATTTCTGTGGGGTTGCCCTGGGGTATCGGTACGTTAGAGTGGACGGTCGATGAGACTGAGCAAAGAGCAGCTTGGTCTCTGTATGTGGAGTTAGTGACTCGGATTGCAGTTCAACCCTTACCCAACGATCAAGGTTTGGTGCGAGAGGCATTGACTTCACTTTACAAATTATTTGAAACTACAAGAGAAACCCTGAAGGAAGCCGGACCCCAAGTAGGGGCAGCAGAGAATTCTGTTGGCGGCATGGCGATTGCGGTCTTGAATAAGGGATTACGACCGTTTTTGTCTAGATGGCATCCATTGCTGCAAAGTTGGGAGGAGTCGCGGGGAGCTGGCGTTAGCCCTCAAGAACATGAGAAAACCTGGGCGCAAGAAGCAGTCGTCAGACAAGAGCTAGAAACCTTGAGAGGAGAACTCTCTCAATATTGTGAGGCTCTGGCGATTGCGGCGGGAGTTAGCAAGACCATGCTGGGAGATGACGAATGGTAGACCGCTATCAATTCGATGTTTTTCTGGCTCACAACAGCAAAGATAAAGACGCTGTTCGTGCGATCGCAAGAAAGTTAGAGGCTGAAGGACTGACTATTTGGTTTGATGAGAAGCAAATTTATTGGGCTGAAGATATTCCAGAGAGAGTGGCTGAAGGAATTAATCGCTCCTTAGTGGCTGCATTTTTCATCGGTACCCATGATCAAGGGCTGTTTCAGCGAAAGATTGAACTAGGAAAATTAATTGATAAGCACTGTCGAGGGGAAATGCTTGTAGGTGTATGCCTTTTGCCGGGTGTTGATGATTTTCCAGAAATTAATGCAATTTCTCTTCTGTCTAGCAAACGATATCTCAAATTTGATTCTATAGATTCAAATCAACCACTTAATGAGTTAGTCAGCGCAATTAAACGTAAAAAAGCTGAATGTAGTAGTGAAAACTTTTTGGGGATTCAGGACGGGCGAGAGGCATCTTTAGACTTAGCCTGGAATGAGTTAGTCAATATATTTAGAAACTGTACTGTTGAAAACTTAACGGAAGCGTGCGGGAAAGCGCTATGGGACTGTCTCGACCGGACAGAAATTAAAATTTGCTGTTGCGATCGCGATTATCCAGCTTTACGCAGATGGTTTTTGGAAGATCATTCTCTAACAGGGAGTGATCGATGGCGCTTGGTAGATCTGATAGATTCCTTACTGCAAAAACAAGACTCTGATGAGTTATTACGTTGGATTGAAGCCCACGGGGTAAAGTTTGGAATCAAAGCGAATTCTCCGGTCGTACGAGAAAAACCGCAAAAATCCTTAGCATGTCTTCTGATTCTCATCGAGAAAGAGAACAGTTTGTGGCGCGTGAGGGGACAAGTCCTGATCGACGGAAAACACCAAGAGATAAAGCTGGAGAAAGCTCACATCGGTGTCGAATGTCCCAGCTTTGGCAAGATTGCGATCGCAATTAAGAGGTACATTGACTACGTAGATGAGCAACCCGAATTTTACGATATTTTTGATGACCAAATTAGGGTTGAACTATTTCTGCCCATATCAGAGATTCATCGGAATTTAGACGAATTGACCGTAGAAAATCAGAATATTGTCTGTGATAACCAGATCCACTTGCGATGTTTAGAGCGCGGTCGAAAAAATAGACGAAGACGACAGTTGGAAAAAGGCTGGCAAGGACTTCATCAACGAGATTTTTCTAGTCTTACACCTAATTGCGAACTAACGAAATGGGGCATCAAGTCATTATCTCAAGTCGCTGAAATCTCTACGAACCCAACAAAATATGCTCGGGATTTGAGTTCAGCCAAGTTTTGGGGACTACGCTTAGTCGATGAGGGGCTTCCGACAGAAGCCGCGACTCGTAATAAATTATTTGATTGCGTGTTTAACAGTGGGTTGCCGGTAGCATTTTGGCATTGGGATTCTATTCCGCCAGAGTCAGTCGAATTTGAGAAGAAATTTAAAACTTTCTTGTGTCCTGAAATGCTAGGCGATCGCTGTCAGAAACTGCTGTATGAATGCTGGGTTTTACGCAGTGATGCACGGGGAGAACAAAACGAGTCAGCCCAGAAGAATTATGCGGGCTATTATCTCGGTATGCTGCTAGAAGATCCCGATATTTTGCCGTCGGATGACCCTCTAGAAACAATCGGAGTTGCTAGTTAACATGACACAAAACTCAAGTCCTATTCATTGGCAACCCTTTAATGGCGAAGGTCGGCAGATTGCGGAAAATAAGCTGAATTTGCCAGAACCTCCGCCGTGGCGGGCTTTCAATGCAACTATCCCGGACGAAGAAGATTCGTGGAATAAGCTGCTGCAATTAGCGGAGGAGCGAGATCTCGAAAGAGGGAAAAAATTTCGCTTACCGGACGTTTCAGTGCCTTCAGCAGACAGTGTAAAAGACCCAGCAGAAACAGACGAACAGCAGAAAAATAAAGACGTTTCTAAGTTAGCGCGACAGGTGATTTCAGGGGTTAATGCTTCGATTTGTCTACGGCGACCGCTGCTGATTACGGGACGTCCGGGTTCGGGCAAAACTTCTCTAGCTTACGCGCTGGCATATCAGCTAAAACTAGGTCCTGTTTTAAAGTGGCCGATCACAGCTCGAACAACGCTGCAGGACGGCTTATATCGCTACGATGCGATCGCAAGATTGCAAGATTCCCAGCGAGAAGG
>JBCDHF010000009.1:0-27379 GCA_038750375.1 Cyanobacteria bacterium P01_H01_bin.15 | reverse complement strand
GGGGGGACTTGGATGAGCCTTTTGGGGATGAAAATGACCTGTTTCCAGGTTTTATAAGGGTTCTGCCCACTACTTCCGGATCGGAAATGCATAAAATCCCATGTTATTCTCGATCTATAGGCTCTCTCATATAAGCAAGTAGGCGCTCAGTCTAGTCGATTGCGTTCTGAAAGATTAGTGACTGCCTCCCTTCTAGAGGCAAAAGAATTGGTTCTTTGTAGAAACTGATTCTTGCTCTTCTCGACGGATAAATAGCTTGTCAAAGTGCGAACTTAGTGTTTGCTCAATTGGAGCAACTCTATCTTCTATATTGTCGTCTTTGAACCTAGTTGCGCTCAAACTACTTTCCGTTCCTGACGAAGCAACTTGTTTGTTAATCGAGGGTGTTCTGAGTTCCTTTCTTCTATGTCAGCGCATCAGCCGTGAACTCCCGAATATTCTACTCGCTGATCGTTCTTTTGCGGTTTTGTTGTAGTCATTTCCTAAATGGAGTTAGCGCTACCGTTTCGATTCCTGCACCATTTTTTCCCATGTCACTAATTATTCTGCTGCTCGCGTTCGTTTACTTATTGATCATTTATTTCGCCTTGTCGTTGTTAAGCCGTCATCATAAGCCGACTCCTTTAGACCCAAAGGCTAATTAATGGGTCACTTGATGGCAAAACTCGAAGCTCTTCTGTGTCTCACGAGGTCGTTTGAGTGAGATGGGTCCCGACAGGCGTTACTGTCGGTAAATTAATGAGTCTGACGGTCGGCCTAATCGCCAGATGCTGATGGACTTGTTGCGCAAAGACCTCAGGGTTAGCACTCACGCAAAACTGAGTGGGTAGGTGGTTACTCGAAATATTGATCAACCCTGCTAACTCTAGTTCTCTTTGGGCAGCCGAAACGGTGCTCTCGGCTGGATCGATGTATTGTATCTCCGGTGGCAAAATGCTTTGCAGTAGGGGTTCCAGGTGGCGGTAATGACTGCAGCCATAAATTAACGTGTCAATTTTGGCTTCTAACAATGGTGCAAGATAAGTTTGAGCAACTTGGTGCGTATAAGGGTCTGAAAACCGGTTGGCTTCAATCAGAGGAACAAATTCTGGGCATCCTATTTCCCAGACTTCGGCGGTTGGATTCACTTCTTTAATCGCGCGACCATACGCTCCGCTGGCAGCCGTTGCGGGAGTTGCAATAACGCCGATGCGGTCGCCACAGCTTGCTGCTTCTCTCGCGCCGGGCAGAATTAGCCCCAAAACTGGCAGTTCAAAATCGGTCCAAGCCGTTTGTAGAGCAAGGGCTGAACTTGTGTTGCAGGCCATGATGATCATCTTGACATTTTGCTGCCGTAGCCAGTGTAAAATCTCCACCACATATTGCTGGATTTGAGCTGGTGTTTTTTCCCCGTAAGGTAAGCGAGCCGTATCTGCAAAATACAAAACAGACTCGTGGGGCAACTGACGATACAGCTCCTTCAAAACTGTGACACCGCCTACACCACTATCAAAAATGCCGATTCGCTTACTCGTTCCCTTCATAAATCAGCCAGCACCCAGTTAGATAGGTATTATTACTAAATTTCCTCCAATTAAACCGCATTTTTCGATTTCGTGCTGATTTAAAGTCGTTTTTGCTGGACATAGGTGACGATGCCTTCTGCGATCGCAGCGGCCATTTGATTCCGAAAATTCGGATCGGAGAGTTTGGGCGCGTCTTCTGCGCCGGTCACAAATCCTACTTCGACGAGGACTGCGGGCATTGCCGATTTTCGCAAGACATAAAATCTAGCTTGGCGAACTCTGCGATCACGAATATTAACGTTGCGTAGAACTGTATTGTGAATGACTTGGGCCAGTTCTCGTCCGCTGCGGTAATAATAGGTTTCGAGACCGTTGATATCAGGACGGCTCAGATTGATGGCGTTAGCGTGAATACTGACAAAGAGGGTGGCGTTGGCCCGATTTGCGAGATTGCTCCGACCCGCAAGGGAAATAAAGTAATCGCTGTCTCGGGTCATCTGTACAGCAATCCCTTGGCTTTCTAAGAGCCGTTTGACTTGCAATGATATGGGCAAAATAACGTTTTTCTCCTGTAGACCCCCGCGACCAACTGCGCCCGGATCTTTGCCGCCATGGCCGGGGTCGATCACCACTAAAACTCTACCGTTTGTCCGAACGGGACTTTGGTTGGGAGGGAATCCAATACTAGGAGGCGGGCTAGGAGCCGAGTAGCGCTCTGGTGGCGGCACGAAAATGGCAATTCCTTCGGCGACACGGCTACTCGACGGGGGCGGCTGGTTTGAGAGTGGAGGGAGACCGGGCTCTAGCTGAATTTGAATAGACTCATTTTGGCTATTGACTCCTTTAACCCGAAATCCTTGGGCGGGTTCTACTAATAAAACGACGCCATCGGCTTGGGGACGCAGGCGGAGACGTCGGATGCTGCTGGTGACTAGTAGCTGAGGACCTTGAAAGTCTTCACTGACTTGCACGCCCGGTAACCGAATTTCATAGGCATTTTCGCTGGGCAGCCACTGACTCTGGGTTTGTAGATTACGATCCAGTTTGAGTTCTAAAACGCGAGTGAAGCGATCTAAGGTGGCGCCTAATAAACGAATCGGTTCAGATTGATTTGTGCTGGCTGTCGCCGATTGGAGGGAGCGAGGGGTCACTCGATCACGCGCTGTCGAGCTGACGCCCCCTGCTGGTAAAAGGACTAGCCCACCGAGGCGGCTGAAGGATGCCTGCCAATCAGGACCGTCTTCATCGACAAATAAAGTAATTTTGGCGCGATCTTTTTTCTCTTGCTCAAACGCCATTTCACTGACGCCGAATTCATTGACTATAAGTCGTTCATCGGCAAGTTCTGATGGGAGGACCAAATCGTCAATACGAATTTCAATTTCTGTGTCGTCATTACGCCGCTTGTATTTAATCTCGTTGCTGCGATCACCTTCAACAGCAATTACGATGCCATTACGGGTTAGCCGAACCAGGGAGGTTTCTGTCTCGGGTGCGGATGCAGGGGGATTATTTCGAGTCGACGGCAGCGGTGGGCGCTGAGTGGGGGGCGCAGCGGTAATCCGAATAGGGGCTGGGAGATCGACTTGCCACTGGGTGGATGAGATGCCGCGAAATTTGACTTGTTGCGGATCCAGGGTATAGCCAGGCGCTAATTCAATGACAACTCGTGATGTAAAAGAATTAAATTGCCCTAACCGTACGCTGCGAACCAAACCGCCAACGGGCTGATTTACGGTGGGCTGCCCCAGTGTGGTTCCGGGTAAATCGATCACCAATCGAGTGGGATTGGCGATTAATTTAGCTTGGGGTTGGACGCTGCTATCTGTGGAGAATGTCAGGCGATTTTGATTGTTGTCATAGCGCCAAAACAAAAGCCGCCCCGCCCATGCTGGAGATGCGGATAGGAGCAGTAGCCCCAAACAGCTGAGAACTAGCCAACGAAATTTCAACATTCTGCACAACTCAATCAAACGCTTGCCCATTATTTGCCAAGGGGCGATAACCCCCGCAATCATAGCAAGGGACATTAAGCCTGCCCGGAGGAGCCTGACTATTTGTGCTTGTCGGACGGCGCGTAAGAAAACTATGTTTCTGTGATCGCGCGGCCTTTATTAAGCCATTCTGAAAATAAATTGTGAGCGCTATCCTTCTTTGTTGAGCGTCGCCGAAACACTCCCCGCGACAGACTCCGCTGGCTCCTTGAACACTAGTCGGAGAAGCGGTGGCGCGACAAACGTTGTGGTGATGACCATCATAATAATGGCGGCTTCTGTGGCTTCCGAAAGGGCACCACTCGCGGAACCGACTCCTGCAAAGACTAGACCCACTTCGCCACGGGGTATCATACCTACGCCAATGGCGAGTTTGTTTAGATCGGGTTGACCAAAGACTGTGAAGCCCGTGATCGCTTTGCCTAAGATGGCAATCAAAATTAAGAAAGCGGCAATGACAAGGCCTTCGCGGTTGGCAGGAATGGTGGGATTCAGGACGCTGAGATCGGTTTTTGCACCCACACAGACAAAAAATACCGGCACCAAAATATCGGCAACGGGAATTACTTGTTCTTCGAGTTCTCTGTGTTTTTCTGTCTCCGCCAAGACCAACCCCGCGGCAAAGGCGCCTAAGATGGTCTCTAGGTTCAGAATGGCGGCAATATAACTCAGTGCAAAGGCAAAGGTTAAGCCCACTAATAGCACCTGACCGCGAGTGCGCATTTGATTGATGAGTGCGACCAGTACTGGACCGAGCAGTCGTCCAATCAGGATGGCACCAACAAGGAATGTCCCGGCACTCACAATCAAAAAGATGACGTTGGCGATTTGGACTTCGCCGGTTTTGACTAAGCTGGCAACCACGGCCAAGACAATGATGCCTAAAACGTCATCGAGGACAGCGGCACCAATAATGATTTGACCTTCTTTGGAGCTTAATTGCCCGAGCTCAGCCAGTACTTTCGCCGTGATGCCAATACTAGTTGCGGTGAGGGCGGCTCCTGCAAAGATGGACGGGATAGCGGGGACTCCAAAGAGATAAACCAATCCTGCAGTTCCCCCCGCAAACGGGACGACAACTCCCACTACGGCTACTACTGCTGCCTGGGGTCCGACGCGAATGAGTTCTTTGAGATCTGATTCCAACCCGATTTCAAACAACAAAATAATGACCCCCAGTTCAGACAGGAGGTCAATGACTTCACTTTGGCTGCTAAAGACAGCGGGCGCTAACTCTGGTGAAAGATGGGCTGTTTTTTCGAGAAATTGAATAATGAGAGAACTTTCAGCGTTAGAACCGCTTTCCGGGAAAATCAATAGCCCTAACGCTGAAATTCCAATGAGGACGCCCCCGACTAATTCGCCGAGGACTGGCGGTAAATTAATGCGAGCGCAGAGTTCGCCGCCCAGTTTGCTGGCGAGATAGATGACGATCAGACTGATGAGCACTCCGGCTAGGACGAGTCCCCCCACCTCCGAGGCATCGGCACTCGATTCAGCGGTAGCGAAGATAGGCGGTAGATTTTTGAATAGTTCTAAGGTGCTCGGGAATGACCCGTCTCCCAGGGTCCAAAACTCACTCAGGCAAGGAACAAACGATACCACGATTGATTAATTTTAGAAGTTGACAGTTTGAGATTCTCAGCGGTTTTTTCTAGATTGAGGGACGCCGCAGCGTTCAATCAAGCCCTTGAAAATAGCTATTTTCGAAGCCTATTCTAACGGTAAGATAATCCCCCAATCCGATTTGTTAGTTACATTTCCTGTCCCATGACCGCTGTATTCCCCTCCCAAGGCTCTTTAACGATGGGCGATCATTTGTGGTCTGCCCGGAAAAGCGCTGAACTCTATCGATTGGATCGTTGGGGATTTCCCTATTTTGATGTCAGCGCGATGGGGCATGTGATGGTTAGACCCAATCTAAAAGCGCCATCTGTGGATCTGTTTGAGCTGGTTCAGTCTCTGGCACGCCAGAATCATGTACGACCCTTATTAATTCGGTTTCCTGAGATTACTGGCGATCGCATTTCAAAATTACATCAGGCCTTTGCGTCCGCAATTGCTCGTCATCATTATCCGCAGCCCTATCAACTTGCGTTTCCTCTCAAGTGTAATCAGGAGCGTCAGTTTGTGGAGGCTATCGTGGCAGCTGGTATGCCTTGGGGGATGGGTCTGGAGGTGGGGTCAAAGGCAGAATTGGCGATCGCGTTAGCGCAACTTCCTCTGAGCCGTCCGCCACATCAGGGTTCGGTGATCCTTTGCAATGGTTATAAGGATCGAGGGTATTTGGAGATGGCGCTATTAGGGCTCCAGCTCGGTCAGCGAGTGATTATAACTATCGAGCAACTGACGGAAATTCGGTTAATTGTTCAAACCGCTCAGCAGCTTGGTTTGCTGCCCCGGCTAGGGGTGCGAGTCCAACTGAGTCAACCCGGACATGGCCATTGGGCTGATTCAACGGGGACTGGTAGTAAGTTTGGGCTCAAGATGTCGGATCTTATGGAGGCAGTGTCCGAGTTACGGGCGGCTGGGCTCTTGTCCTGTTTACAACTGCTTCATTTTCATGTGGGTTCTCAGGTGAGCTGTTTATCGGTGATGCGTGCGGCAGTTCAGGAAGCCACCCATCTCTATGCAGAACTGTTGGAACTTGGTGCCTCTATGGGTTACTTGGATATTGGCGGGGGACTAGCGGTGGATTATGACGGTCTGGATTCTATTGACTCAGAGGATGGTTCCCGGCTTGATGATTATGCGAACGAGATTGTGCAGAGTATCGGGAATATTTGTCAGCAGCGACAGATGCCACCCCCCCAAATTATTAGTGAAAGTGGCCGGGCGATTACTGCTCATCAGTCGGTGCTTATTTTTGATGTGCTAAATGTGACTCATGTCGCGCGAAGTTTGCCGCCGCAGACGTTAGTTTCTGAGTCTGTGGTGACTCGTCGACTCCGGCACATTCAGGCTGGTATCACAGCTGACAATGCTGAATTCGTCTACCGGGAAGCCATTCAGCTACGCCAAGAGCTCCTAACGTTGTTTGCCCGGGGTCAGATCTCATTGTCTGAGCGCGCGATCGCAGAAGACTTGTATGAAGTCTGTTGTCAGCGATTAGTCTCAGCATTTGATGCCATCTCTGATTTACCTATGACTTTGCGTCATTTACCCCAGACGCTTAATTCAATCTATTTAGCTAATTTTTCAATTTTTCAATCTTTGCCAGACGTTTGGGGGATTCAGCAGTCGTTTCCCATCATGCCGATTCATCGATTGAATGAACAACCGCTACATCGGGGTGTGTTGGCCGATTTAACCTGTGATAGCGATGGCAAAATCGCGCACTTTAGTAACCAGTCTGCTCTTGGTTCTCAAGCTTTACCGCTCCATAATCTGCGTGGTCAGGAGCCCTATTGCTTAGGGGTGTTTCTCGTGGGCGCTTATCAAGAAACCTTAGGCAGTTTGCACAATCTTTTTGGTCCGATTACGGTTTTTCAGGTTCACTTTCAAAGTGAACCGTACGTCGTTACCCAAGCCTCTCCCGGAGATGATGTGAGTTCAGTGTTAGCAGACCTTCACTATGAACCCCAAGCGTTAATCGAGACTTTGCGATCACATCTTGAGCAGGCGCAACAGACGCACCAGCTAACTTCAGAGCAGGCCAACCGATTGATGGAACAATACTGCCAGGATTTGCGTGATTACACTTACTTAAAACGTCGATAAGACGTCGCCAGTTTGGGATGGAGGATGTTATAGAGTGCTTATGAGGTATCTCTAATGCTCTGAAGGCAGGAATTTTCGGATTTTCCTGTCATTCCAAAAGAAATTAATTACAATAGCGGAGAATCTTAAGAAACTCTTTGAATTCCCAGGTTATGGTCTTCAAGATAGGTTTCTTGGGTCGCTGGCTTGGCTGACGTAACTGACTTAGATATGTGTAGGTGTTGGCTCGTTATGACGGTTTCTTTTGTTTCTGTCGTAGCTTTGTTCATTTAGACATTTGCTAATTCGAGTTAATTAAACCAAAAGTTCGTGGCTTAGGCTACGATTGCGGTAACTTGGCAACAATCGCGGTTAGAGCCATTGTCCTCGTCATATGTAGGGTATATGGCTATTTCCAGATAATTTTGACGTGACTGTTCAGGCTCTTTTCTGGACATTACGGAGTCATCGCCAAGTCACGGTTTGAGAGAGATGTGGATGATTGCAATTCGATGGAATATCCACAAACGCATTTTGTCGAGCCGTGCGGTCGAGTCTAGACCATGAATTTTCCGTTTCGCCAATGTTTGTTTGTGAGGAAGGACGGCTTCTCGAATTATGAAAATCTCAGGCTTTGTCTAGGATTGCGTTGTTGGATGTAAGCATCTTTTAACGTTTCAACTAATCCTTTTGCAAGTGCTGAATTTTGCATAGTAAATGCTTTTTTAAAGAGCTAAGCGAGGAGTTTTTCCCAGACAGTTTTTAGACCATTATTTGACACAACCCAACCGTAATTTTGCTATCGAGAAGGAGCAAGAGGAAATCGGCATGACTCAGGCCAATGAAATGCTCGCAACCCTACCGCAACCGCCCAGTGAATTAGAAATGCTGCTGGATGAAGCTGTCGCTGATGGGGCGACAGCTGAAGACAGCGCCCCTGCCACTGCTACCGCCCGTAAAACCAAGAAAGCAGCCGCAACTCGTCGTAAGGAGCCAGGCAAGAAGAAGTCTTATACCGAAGACTCCATTCGAATTTATCTCCAAGAAATCGGACGGATTCGGTTACTTCGTGCGGAAGAAGAAATTGAATTAGCGCGTAAAATCGCTGACTTGCTCGAGTTAGAGCGCATTCGTGAAAGTCTAGAGGAAACGCTGCAGCGAGAGCCGGTTGATAATGAATGGGCTGACGCGGTCGATATGGAGCATGCGGCTTTTCAGCGTCGTTTGTATCGAGGCCGTCGAGCGAAAGAGATCATGGTGCAAAGTAATCTGCGACTCGTAGTTTCTATCGCGAAGAAATATATGAATCGGGGACTGTCTTTCCAAGACTTGATTCAAGAGGGCTCGCTGGGTCTGATCCGCGCCGCTGAAAAGTTCGACCACGAGAAGGGTTATAAGTTTTCTACCTATGCAACTTGGTGGATTCGACAGGCTATTACCCGCGCGATCGCCGATCAATCCCGGACGATTCGACTGCCGGTCCACTTGTACGAAACAATTTCTCGGATTAAAAAGACGACCAAGCTTCTGTCCCAGGAAATGGGTCGTAAGCCCACCGAGGAAGAAATTGCAGAGCGGATGGAAATGACCATCGAGAAACTGCGGTTTATTGCGAAATCTGCCCAACTCCCCATATCTCTTGAAACGCCCATTGGTAAGGAAGAAGATTCCCGCCTGGGCGATTTTATTGAGGCGGATGGTGAGACCCCAGAAGATGAAGTTTCCAAGAACTTGCTGCGTGAAGATTTGGAAAATGTGTTGGATACCCTGAGCCCACGCGAACGTGATGTGTTGCGATTACGCTATGGCTTGGATGATGGCCGCATGAAGACGCTCGAAGAAATTGGTCAAATTTTCAATGTGACTCGTGAGCGGATTCGTCAGATTGAGGCTAAAGCCTTGCGTAAGTTGCGCCATCCCAATCGCAACAGCGTGCTGAAAGAATATATCCGCTAGGCTGACTGCTGGTCGTTAGATTTGAATGTTGCGACTCGAATATATTTAATAAGTTCAGGGCGTCTTTGGGGCGTCCTTTTTTTTGTGGGGATGGTGTTGTCGTTGTCGCTTGTGTAAAGGGATAACTGGGTGTCAAAGCGTTGTGAGGTTAAGGAATTCGGCACCGAATATGCTCTAAGCGATCTGCTAGGGCCATATGAATCGTCTGTTGCATTATTGGGCATGGCAAATCTGACTCGCGATTTTTTCGGGGGCTTACAATAAACCCCAAAAATGCAGAATCCCTTGTCCGGTCACGAGTTCAATAACAATGGCAACTGGAAAGCCAATCATGGCTAAGCGACCGTTGAGTTTTTCGGCGATCGCAGTGAAGCCAAAGATGGGGGGGGTGGGTTCGGGGGTCATGGTTCGTTTAAGCCTCTAAATCTAGAAATACTGTACTCCGTTGGACCCCCTTTTCTCGTCCAAGGCTGGTGATGGTTAGCGAGCGCAACTGTTCAAATAAGGGTTGCAAGGAGGCTTCGAGTAATCTCAAGAGCGGTAACTGATGCTCGAATAGAGGTTTCCCGTGCTGCCAGTCCGCATAAACATAGCCGTTATTGGTCCTGGGCAGAGCTTGGATGGCGCCTTGGAATCCTGGATTGTCTAAGAAAGACCGAGTTTGCAGGGCTTGTTGTAGCGCAGGTAAAGAAGAGGCTAGCAAAATATAGCCACCGCTGTCGACATGGGCACCTGCGACTTGGGCATTGAGTTCTGTTTGCCCGGGTTTCGCCGTCTGAGTGACGAGTTGCGTCCAAACGGTAGGGGTCGTTTGGTTAAGGGGAATTTTCCCGACACTTAGTTTTTGCGCCGCTGCCAGCTCATCAAGATGGGCGAGCGCAGTCGATGATGTTGGGGTTTTACGGGCAACAAAGAGCCAGTCAAAAGTACGTTCGGTGCTGGGTAATAAGGCGATCGCATAATCTTCGGTGGTCCAGGCAAAAATGTCTTGGGCAAGGTCGAGCCCCGGCAGAGTGGCTTGGAGTTGCCCAAGCCATTGACTAATCGCCACATTGATCGGACTGGCGCTCGGTAATTCCGTTTGGATTTGTTGCCAAAGCTCTGCTAAGTTTTGTCCGGTGGCCACCAATTCACTTTGAGGAGGAATCCAGTTCAGGGCTTCGACCGGTCCGGTTAGAAACGGGACGGTCGCTGATGCCGTATTCATGCCCGGTAGTGCCGTTTGGAGCGCGAGTCCTTCTGGAGTGACTCCCAGTGTGAGCGTCAGCAATTGGGTTAATTCGGGCTCGCTCGCGTTTGGGTCATTTAGAAGCCAAGCCGATAAATCTGGCAGGTTGCCGTAAGCGATCGCAATTCTGGGCTCTGTAATAGCGTTCAAGGCTGATTGGTAATCTGTCGTTTCTGCTAGGCTGAGGCTGGGGGCTTGCACAGTATTAAGCGCTGAGCGCAGCACATCTGGTCCATTGGCAAATAGCACTGTGTCATCGATTGCGGCACTCGATAATTGTCGACCCTGCGGCTGGCGCTGGGAAATCAATTCAACCCCTTGGTAGGTCTCAAAGCTCAGTTCTCCGCCAGTTATGAGTGCGGCTTGGGTAAACGTTCCTTGAACAAATAATTTGGCGGCGCCAGCGTCTTGAGCCTGAGTAATCAATAAATATCCGGGCTGGGCCCCATTACTTGGGTTGCGGTCACGATCGAGGGTCGTGATGGCTAGCGTCACTTCTTCTCCTAACCAGCCCTTTAAGTCTCTGTCATACTCTAGACCTGTGCCGACCAGCAAAGTATTGCGGAGTTGATTGAATTTCTGATGGGCTGCTCGACGGGCGACGGGTCGAGTGCCTAATTGGGCATAGTTTTCCAGACGATCTGGATTCACTAATAACGACACCATCAATGGAGCTTGTTGGGGGATAAACATGGCGCTCCGAGGCAGCCGCACAACACCTCCGGTGCGGAGTTCCCAAGGACTTTGACGGAGAAGCCAACTGAAACTAAGTGCTGCTGTAACTAGCAGCCCCACTACTACCGACAATAAAATCGTGTTGAATACTGACCGTTTCATGCTTTCCTTTCCTTATCTGAGCCTTTGAGCGTAATCATCACTGCCAAAACAGAGATTCACTGCCGGCTAAAACGCTTTGAGATTAAGCATCTCCACACTAGAGATGTCCGAAGCGACCTAGCGAACGCTATAAAATCAAGCTAATGACTGTCTCACTCTGATTCCCTCAATCGCTTTTCCAAACTATCACGCAGCTTATGAACCCTCCGCTTGCGATTCCTGAAATTTCTGTTGCCGATCTGGGTGCTTATCTGCAGCAAGCAGACATGAGAGCTGATCCGCTCCAACTAGTGGATGTTCGTGAACCCAGCGAGCTAACGTTAGCCGCCTTACCGGGATTTATGTCGCTGCCCTTAAGCCAATACGAAAGCTGGGCTACTGATATTGCTGTTCGCCTAGACCCCACTATGGAAACCTGGGTCTTGTGTCATCATGGCGTCCGCTCGGAGCAAATGTGCTATTGGCTACAACAGCAAGGATTTACTCACGTCAAAAATATTGCGGGGGGAATTGATGCCTATGCCCGCCGAGTGGATCCGCAAATTCCTCTTTACTAACCCATGCTTCGGTCTGTGGAACATGGATGAAATTTGCCTTCACGCCTAACTCGGCCTTTTTTGAAAACTCAGAGTTGGCTCAAAGAGCAGGCTATACTATCAACCAATAAAAATCTTTGGAATCAATTTAGATTTTGTTGCCGAGTTATTAAATTTATCGTTGCGGATTTATGACAGTCTCGTTCCCGCTAAATGAGCGCTATCGCCAAATTTTGTGGGCGACTATTCACCGCTACATCGTTACGGCTGAGCCCGTCGGCTCTAAAACCTTGGCTCAGGAATATGGCTTATCTCTGAGTGCGGCTACGATCCGCAATGTCATGGGCCGCCTGGAGAAAGATGGACTGCTTTTTCAACCTCATATCTCTGCAGGGCGAGTGCCCTCTGACTCGGGCTATCGCTGCTATGTCGATGAATTATTGACGCCGAATACTCACGTCGGTCAACAAGCTGCTCAAACCTTTGAGAAAGTCTTGACTAAGGAGCGCGGTAGCTTAGAAGCACTGGTTCAGCGTGCTGCCCAAATTTTGGCTAAACTTAGCGGCTACATTGCTTTGATTACGGTCCCCCAGACCGCCACTCAACGCCTGCATCATGTGCAGCTGGTGCCGGTTAATGGGGAGCAGATATTGTTGCTAGTCGTGTTGGATGGGTATCGTACCCAGTCAATTTTGATTGATGCGCCGACCTTAGATTTGCCTGTCGACACATGGGAGGCTGAGCTGCAAGCGCTTTCTAACTTTTTGACTCATCAGCTCCGGGGACGATCTTTGGGGGAACTATCCTCGCTTGATTGGCGTGATTTGGATAGCGCGTTGGCGGGCTGTGCTGACTTTTTGGCAGAAATTATTCAACAGCTCAGACAGCAAAGTTTGCCGGATCAAGCAGCGCCCATGGTCGTGCAAGGGATGTCCCAGCTTCTTCAACACCCAGAGTTCTCTGAACTAACTCAGGTCAAAACGCTTTGGCAGCTTTTAGAAAATCAGCCTGAAGAATTATGGCCGTTGTTGTTTGTTCCGGTGCCGGAAACGTCCGTCCGGGTATCGATTGGAACTGAAAATCCCTTAGCGCCGATGCAGGGGTGTGCTTTGGTGTCTTGTGTTTATCATCAGGGCGAAGCTCCGGTTGGTAGTGTGGGTATGATTGGACCGACCCGTATGCTCTATGACACCGTGATTCCCTTGGTTGAGTCCACCGCGAATTACTTGTCCCTCGCTCTCAGTTAGACATCCTTGATTCATGCTGACGGGAAAAGCGTTTGTGATCGCAGCGGGGTTCTTATTGGGTGGAAGCATTTTTGCGCTCAGTCTAAATTGGCGTGGCGTTTCCTGGTTTTTCCTAAAACGTAAGATTCGCTTGGCGTTTCCGACGGTGGAAACGATTGGGGTGACCGAATTAGCGGAATGGTTAGCGGAACCCGCTCGGCCCCAGCCGCTGATTTTGGATACTCGGACGCTTCAGGAATACCAAATCAGTCATTTACCCCAAGCTCAGTGGCTCGATCCAGATAAGTCAACGGTTTCTGGGGAAAATTATGCTGCGATTGTGGTGTATTGTTCGGTGGGCTATCGATCTGCTCAAGTCGCTCAAACACTTCAGGGGCAGGGGGTCACGCTGCCGGTTTACAACTTGGAAGGGTCTATTTTTGCTTGGGTAGCGACGGAACATCCCGTATTTCAAGGCGAACAGGTCGTGCAAGCGGTCCATCCTTTCAATGAAACCTGGGGGCGATTTTTACCCGTTCGCTGGCACCCCACCCATTGGGAGCCGATTCGCTGAGGTGGACAGACTGGTGGCGGCTGTTTTGAGCTGCTCCAGAATGGCTAACGGTAATTTGAATTGGTTTAAGCTTGTGAGCTCGACGCCAGAATCCGGTCCATGGTAGTCGCTGCCTCCGGTGGCAATTAATTGGGCCCGCTCACACCAGGCAAGTAAATTTTCTTGTTGGCTGAGCCTTTGGCCGGGATGATACACCTCTATTCCCATGAGTCCAGCTTCCACCATTTCCGCCATCACGTCATCTAGCTTGCCGCCGCGAAATAAATACGGATGGGCCCACACCGGGACCGCCCCACAGTCTCGCAATAAGGTAATTCCTTCGACTGCCGAGAATTTTTCATAATTCACATATGCTGGCCCATCATCCCGGAGCCAGCGTCGAAATGCTTCCTGCATGGAGGTCGCATGTCCTGCTTGGATCAACGCTTTGGCTAAATGAGGGCGACCGGGAGCTTGTCCGCCTTTGAGCTGGGGCAGTTCAATTGGATAGCCTAGGACCGCTAGCTTATGCGCGATACGAGCTGCTCGTCGGTGGCGTCCGGCTAGCCGCTCCTCTAGGGGCGGAGCCAATTTTTCGGGATCGGGATAGTAGCCCAAGATATGCAGTGAGCGTCCGCCGTAAGAGGTGCTCAGTTCTAGACCGGGGACAATTTCCAAGTCTGTTCCGGCTGCGGTGATGGCGTCTTTCCAGCCTCCTATGGTGTCATGATCGGTAATGGCGAGGGCCTGTAAATGGGCCGTCTTGGCGGCAGAGACTAGTTCCGCAGGCGTAAGACTGCCATCGGAGTAGGTGGTGTGGGCATGTAAATCAAGCATCAGAACTGAGTTGACTGTTTGAGGATGTGTTGTCAAGGATGCCGTAACTGATGCGAGGTGAGCGATAGTCCGGGGGTTCCACGTGAATTAACACTCGGACGGGTCCAAAATGTTGATTGAGCAGGTGTTCAACGGTTTCCGTAATGTTGTGAGCGACGCTGGGATCATCGGTATTCACAATTAAATGCATTTCGATGAAGACCTGGCGACCGATTAATCCCCGAGAGGCAATGTCGTGGCAATTCGTGACTTCTGGCACTGTCATGACTAAGGCGTGAATCGCTTCGGGTGCGATCGCCATTTCATCCACGAGCCACGGCAAATTTTCTTTGAGTACTTGCCAGCCGCTGCGAAACACGAGAAACGCAACTGGAAAAGATAGCCAAACATCCAGCCAAGCGAGTTGAGGGAGTTGGAGTGCTTGACCTAACCATACTCCGGCTAAACCGAGCAAAACCGCGACGGTGACCCAGACATCACTCATTGTGTGATGGGCGTCGGCGATCAGAATTTTGCTCTGCAGGCGCTGACCGACTGTTCGTTCATAGCGAGCCACGCCAATGTTAGTCAGTAGAACCAAGCCCAGCAAACATAATTCAGGACCAGTAATTTTAATCGGTTGAGGGAACTGACTAAAACGCGTGATCGCGGCGGACGTAATTTCAAAGCAAGCAATCCCTAATAAAGCGGCAATTCCCAGGGCACCCAGCGCCTCAAACTTCTGATGTCCATAGGGGTGTTCTCGATCCGGTTGCGGATAAGAGAGGCGATTGGTGACGAGACCCAAGACGTTATTCGCACTATCGGTCACGCTATGTAGGGCATCTGCTTGCACACTGAGCGAACCAATGGACCAGCCCACGACGGCTTTGAGGGCTAGGACAAACAGGTTTAAATAAAGCACGATGCTCAGCACACGCTGGATCTGAGCACGATTATCTGCCATGTTTTTTCGAAGACTTACTGCTTGCGAATATCACTGATGAGGCTTGGTTTGCTGATGACGTGAATGATTTTGCTCGTGGTTTGCATTGTAAGAATTGTACTGGGTGTATCTGTGGTTAGGGATTTGATTTTGTAGCTAGAGCTGTCTCGTGATAATAAGTTTGATCTTTTAATAAGTTTTGGCTCGATTCTGGGGTCTTCCGCTCACAATTTCAAAGGGATTGTTAATCGAACCGTCTGTCTTGAGTTTTTTAATGGGCAAGGGTCTCTGTGAAAATTCCCTGTAAGTTCTTTTAACGGCATCTTTAAATTCACCACATATTCTGATTCCCTTCCATGCCCCTCACTTTTAACTTGCCTCAGGGCACCGTTAGTTTTAATTTGCCGTTGACTGCGGTGCGATCGCTACAAACGGAAGTACAAGATTTGCTGCAACAGTTCAAGGCGGCTGCGACTGGCGAGAAACCTGGGCAGCGGAGTCCTCTGAAGTCCCTGGAGTTTCGTCATACGGGGACGGTGCTTCTGGAAGTGTTTTGTAATCCCAATATTTATCCCAGTCCTTTTGCGGCGAAAGTGTTGCTGACGATTCGAGATGAGCAAATCCGAGTGACCACGGAAGGGGAGCTAACTCAGCTAATTGCGGATCTCAACACCTACGCTGAACAATTGAAGGCTTGAGTTTTCTAACTTTGCCTTCGGTGATTAGGGACTAACCCCATTGCGGCTACTTTTTCAAACCTGTGATCGCTATACAATCAAAGCCAGTAGTTGAGCCAATGAGATAGCGGCTAATCTTCAAAAATCATTTCGATGGAGATTCATGGACAATAATTCAGTATTTGAGTCTTTACAGCAGAATTTCAGAATTGCGGTGGGTGCCGCAACTGACTTAGCGGAAAAAATTCAAGACCCTCAGCGTCGGGAAGCGTTGTTGTCGGGTCAAGAAAAAATCGACTTCAAAGAACAAGCACCCGCGTGGGAAGCGAAAGGGGCTGAAACCGAAAAAGTCGCCAGAGAGACCTTATCGAGTTTTGCCGAGCAGGCGTCTCGTTCCGTTGAGTCTGCTAAACCTGGCACTAGTGGTTCCCCCCTTGAATTTTTTAATCAGTTTTTTCAGCCGAGCAATGGGGGGCCTGTCGTGGATGCTCCAGTCGTTTCAACGAACTCTGTGCAGGACGAAGCCAGCCGTGAAATCAAACTCCTAGCAGCTGAAGTTACGGCTTTACGTGAAGAGTTAGCAAGTCTGAAAGAAAGTTAGGGCGCAGTCTTCTCTTCTTTCAAAGCTCTAAACGTTGAAACTCTAAATAAAAAACTCGCGAGCAATTCAGTGTCTCGCGAGTTTTTGTACATTCAATTTTGTCAGCATTGGGATTTCAGAACTAATCAAGACCGGTTTGCCAACGGTTTTCTTAGTCGTTGTCCCAATTCTCAGTAGCAATCAGATCAGCAATTTGGTCGCGTAGTAGAAAGTCGCAGCGCTCTAGTTCGCACTCAACGCAAACCCAATCCCGAGGGGGAATATGTTGGCAGAGCACATAGATGGGTTGATGGCGGCTGATTGAACCTCGGGCTACGAGGTACCGAGCTTCAGCTTGAATATCGCTCAGTGAGTATTGAGCCCGAGAGGGCAAAGGCGTTAATGTATTAGCTGTCATAGCGAGCGATTGGGTGGTTATTGTTACCTAACATCACTATACTCGAATCTTTTGGAAGCAGGTATAAAATCTTGCTGTATCTGGGAATACCTTTTAGTTAAAGAATCAGAGATTTCATGACCTGCTAAACCCTGCAGTCGGGTTTATCGATTAAATAAATTCTGTAGAGGGAGTTAGGGTGTGGCGAGTTGTGGGTAATAGAGCTTCGCAAGCAATTTTTTGAGCTTCTGGCATTTGTCCGTAGCTAAAAACCCAAGGTGTGTCTGGATTCACTGCAGACTTGATCCAATCCGAGATGTAAGGACTACCATATATTGCCACTCCTTGTAATTGGGAGATTTGTAATAATTCTTCCAGTTGGGTTTTGAGTTGGTGCGGTAATCCGGCCGTTCCGCGGAAGGGGTTGCCTCGAATAAATAGTTGCAGCAAGAGCGGTACTCCTGTCTGGACGAGTTCTGGTGTGAACGTTGCGAAGTCTACGACTGATGGCATCAATCCCTGGGCTTTAGGATGAGCGATCGCAGGGGTATGACGTTGTAGATAATCGCTGCAATGGGTTACGTCATCTACTAGTACTAAATTCTGCCCGCTGCTCTGATCGGTGCGGGGCTGTGCTTGAAGATTGTTCTCCCGTTGTGACTGTTGCAGAATACCTGTGACTGAAATTTGGGCTTGAGCCGTCATAAGCTGCGCCAGCGAATCTAGAGGGTGTTCAGATGGTTTGGTTTTTACTTTTTGTTTGGCCTTCACAATGCGCATGACAGCGGTTTCGACCTGGGCGGAGCTGAGACGACCTTGCTTAACCGCATCGGCTACGGCGGCGATCGCAATTTCTGGGTCGGCGGGCATGAGTAAGACATCGGCTCCCGCTTCGACGGCTTGGATGGCAATTTCGGCTGGAGACAGTTCATTCGCTACACCGCCCATGATCAAGGCATCAGTGACAATAAGACCGGTAAATCCCAGATTTTCTCGCAACTGGCCAGTCAAAATTTTAGGTGACAGGGTGGCAGCTCGTTCGGTATCCCAAGCGGGCACGAGTAGGTGCGCGCTCATGACAGTGTCAACGCCGTTGGTGATCGCAGCTTTAAATGGAGGAAGTTCGATTTCGGCTAGTCGCTGGGCGTCATGGGGAATGACTGGCAGTTCAAGATGGGAGTCTGTGGACGTGTCGCCATGACCTGGAAAATGTTTGGCGGTGGTGAGTAGCGAGTGTTTTTTGGCTCCTTTGATAAAGGCGCTAGCAAGCTCGCCGGCAATTTCCGGCGTTTCGCCAAAGGCGCGCACATTGATGACGGGATTTTGGGGATTGTTGTTAACGTCCGCCACGGGGCCGAGCAGCCAATTCAAGCCCAGAGCGGTCGCTTCTTTGGCCGTGATTGCGCCCATTGTTTGTGCATAATCCAGGGCCAGGTTGTGATCGCGGCGGTAAATCTCGGCTAGCGCTAACGGGGGCGGAAACCACGTGGCGCCGGAAAAGCGATGTCCGACGCCTTCTTCAATGTCAGCTGCTAACCATAGCGGAAATTGAGCCCAGGCTTGGAGTTGTTCTGTGCGTAGCCGCAATTCTGCCGCACTGCCGCCGAGTAAAATAACCCCACCTAAGTTCCAGGTCTTGAGCCAGCCTTGTAGCTTGGTCGCTGAGGGCTCCCATTGAGGATAGCGAATTTGCTCATCCTGCAAAAAGCCGGACGCTCGCACCACAATCATTTGGGCGATCTGTTGCTCTAAACTCCATTGACTGACGATTGAAGCGGGATCCATGGTTCTGCGCTGCTCGTAAGTTCATTGCGGAATGGCGGTCTGAATTCATAATTCAAGTTATGGGTTGAATCTGGAAATTTAATGCCGATGTGGTGTCCCAGATACAGCCTGAACGTTTGAATTTTCAGCAACTTGTTATTCCGTGGCTTCTGACGCAGAAACGACTGGCTTTTCTTCGCGATCGCGATTGATTTTTTTGAGTAAGTCCAACATGCGATCGCCTCGTTCGAGGGAATTGTCTCTGGAGAAGCGAATCGACGGAACTCGGCGTAGGTTCATGCGCTTGCTGAGTTCTCTCCGCACGAAGACCGTTGAGGACTGTAAGCCCTCCATGGTTTCGGCCTGGGCTTCTTCGGTGCCGTAAATGCTGACGAAAATTTCCGCATGTTGCAGATCGCCTGAGAGATCTATGTCAGTGATGCTAACCATGCCCGAGCCCACGCGATCGTCTTTGATTTCACTCAAGAGCATTTGCGAGACTTCTCGTTTGATCAGGGCGGAGACACGAGAAACACGACGGGAATCGGCCATGGGGATTACTCCAAAACGCTTGAGAGGATATACGCTTCTCATGCTAATGGATGGGGAGACGCTAGCCCTGCCTGATTTCCGGATGTTCGGTGCCAACATCGGGCGGCATCAATTCGTTCAGCCGATAAATGAGAGCGAAGAGTCGTCCGGCACAGCCCCGTTTGGGGGTTAAAACGAGCCGGGGTAGGGGATTTGCGGAGGAGTCTTGTTCTTCGATCAAAGGTGCGCTTTTCCGAATGTCGCCTCGCAATAAGACATCGGCAAATTCAGTATTAAGTTTTGCAAGTATTGCCTCCGTGGGCTCAGCCTTGAGGCGCATGACCCACTGCTCATCGACGTAGCGACTGGACTGATAAATTCGATAAAAATCGCTGATCCAGTGGCAGGCGGTGTCTAGATTATTGGTGATGCGGTAGAGCGAGCGATCAAACGTGTTGGCAAGTCCTCGCTTAATGAGCTGAGACGACACATAGGTTTGCCACTGCTGCCAATAGTTCCCCCTGGGATGATCGAGCAATATAATCGGGACCGGACCAAAGCGGCCAGTTTGCGCCAGGGTCAAGCATTCAAAAATTTCGTCTTGGGTGCCTAAGCCGCCCGGAAAAGCCGCGATTGCATCACATTCTTTGAGAAAAAAGAGTTTTCGCGTAAAGAAGTAGCGAAAATTGATGCCTTTTGATTCGGAGTCAATGAAAGAATTAGGCTGTTCTTCGCTGGGAAGCGGGATGTGCAAACCAAATGAATTCTCCGGTCCTGCTCCGGAATTTCCTGCTGCCATAATGCCGCCACCAGCACCGGTCATCACTAAAAAACCATGTTGAGCAATCTGCGCTGAGAACGCTTGGGCCATCTGGTATTCCGGACTGTCCCCGGGTAAGCGGGCCGAGCCAAACAGCGTGAGTTTGCGCTGGTGTCGGTACGGAGCAAATACTCGATACCCTTGTTCTAGGTCCTCTATCGTGGCTGCTAAAATTTCCCAGTCCAAGCGATCTGGATCCACCTCGGTCAAACGAACCAGAACTGACAGTGATCGCAACAGTTGATCCGCTTGGGGATGAGTTGCCAGCAAACCCGACAGGGTTTGTAAGAGCTCTGAATTCACGGGGCTTGAATGTTGGGATTTAGAGTCTTTGTCAGATTGCTAATGTCGATAGCGCGATCAGAGGAGAAATCTTTCAATGGGCCGCCGGGAATCAATTTTTTGGCGTGTAGAGTGTGCGTGGATCTAGCGCATCCCGTAAACCGTCGCCCAACACATTAAATGACAGTACGGTTAGTACAATCAACAGGGCCGGAGACAGCACGAGCCAAGGCTGTAGCACTAAGACGGAGGCGTTGGTCGAAACGGATAACAGATTGCCCCAACTCGGATCCGGCTGTTGAATACCCAGACCAATCAGGCTTAATACGGATTCCGCCACAATAAATCCGGGAATCGCCAGGGTTGCGGAAATGATGGCGTAGCTCGCTGTTTGCGGTAACACGTGGCGCAAAATGATGTACAACGGTCGCGCCCCCATGGCTCGTGCTGCTTGGATAAAGTCTTGTTCTTTGAGGGAGAGCACCTGCCCACGAATGACCCGGGCTAGACTAGCCCAACTCACAAATGACGTAATCAGCACAATCAATAAAAATCGGTGCGCACTTCCTAAGCCAGGGGGAATCACGGTGGCTAGTGCAACTAATAAGTAAATGCTGGGAATGGTGAGCAAAACTTCGGCACCGCGCATGAGTAGTGCATCAATCCAACCGCCAAAATAGCCGGAAATGCCACCAATAATCATGCCGAGCGGGAACGAAATGGCAATGCCGACCAGACCTACAAACAGACTAATACGACCGCCGAAAACTAAGCGACTAAACTGATCTCGCCCCTGTTCATCGGTGCCGATTAGGTTAATACGCACGTCATCATTGCCCGTGCCAAATAAATGCCAATTGATCGGAATCCCCCCAAACAGCTTTACCATTTCCCCGCTTGGCGGTAGCGGCACTGCGAGGTCTAACAGGCGATATTCCACGCCGGTTGTGAAGAGGCGCAACCCTACCGGCTGCTCAAAATCTACCATCAGTTCCTGCTCCCCTGTCTCTAAATCCACCGGCCCTTGGGTCGTAGGATACACATGAGGTCCAAGCCACTGATTCGTCGTTTGCGATCGCAGATAAATGCGCGTGGGGGGCAAGAGGGAACCGTCTGTCTGTCCCGAATACGCATCGTAAGGAGCCACAAAGTCGGCAAAAATTACGGTGATGTAAAGAACCAATAAGGCGATCACGCCCCAACGAGCCAGACTGTTGTTAACCAGTCTTTGCCACCAGCGTTGTTCCATGGGAAGGGACCCGCAACGAAATCACACCTTACTTTACTGCAGCGGGCGATTTAACTTCATGGGTTGTCTGAACGGTTACTGACTGAGTCGTTTGCTGGGCTAGCGGTAGTAATTGCACGGCACAGGCCTTGAGTTCTGGTTCCAAAGAAATAGGACAGGCTTCTGCATGCATTAGCGCGTTAGGTTCCGCTTCATCAGCCCAGAGTGCGCCCCAATGCATGGGGGCAAAGACAGTCCCCGGACTAATGGCAGTGGTTGACTTGATCTTAAATTTTGCTTGACCTCGCCGAGATCGGACAATCACCCATTCCCCATCAATCACATCAATGCGGGCCGCATCTCGCGGGTGAACTTCGAGTAGAGGCTCTGGATGAATTTTGACAATCCGCGCAATTCGACCCGTGCGGGTTTGGGTATGCCAGTGACCGTAGAGACGACCTACGGTGAGAACAAGGGGAAATTCTTGATCTGGGGGTTCGGCCAGACCTCGGGAATGAAACGCTCCAAACTTTGCTCGGCCATCAGGCGTTGCAAAGGAGCCGTCGGTATACAGGCGCTTGCCGTGGGAATTTTCGTCACCCGTGCGGGGATCTTGGTCGGAGCAGGGCCATTGAATCGGACCTTCAGCGCCCAGCCGTTGGTGACTAAGGCCCGTTTGATCACACAGGCGATCGCGGGTGAATTCAGTGAATTCTTGATAAACGGATGCTGCATCGGCAAAGTCAAATTCTTGGGTGAACCCAAGGCGACGGCCGACCTCTGCAAAAATTTCCCAATCGGCGCGGGCTTCACCGGGCGGTTGCCGGAAGGCCGGGCAGTAGGTGACCACTCGCTCTGAGTTGACCATAATGCCTGTTTTTTCGCCCCACTGAGCGGCAGGGAGAACCACGTGGGCATAGCTGGTTGTCTCCGTTGGGTAGTAGGCGTCCTGGTAAATCGTGAACGGCGACTTTATCAGCGCTGCTTTAGTTCGCACCAGATCGGGCATGCTGACGGCAGGATTAGTGGCGGCAATCCATAAGCACCCAACCTGCCCTTGCTCCAGCCCCGTGATCATACTCCAGGCATCCCGACCCGGCCGCGGCGAAATACGACCGGCCGGGACTCCCCAAATCTTTTCAACTTGAGCCCGCTGAGCGTCATTTTTTACCACACGATAGCCCGGCAAAATATGGGAAAGACCTCCCGCTTCACGACCGCCCATGGCGTTGGGTTGTCCGGTTAAGGAAAATGGACCACATCCGGGTCGACCAATAGTGCCGGTCATCAGATGCAAGTTGATGATGGAGCGAACCTTGGCGGTCCCTTCTGTGGACTGGTTGACGCCCATGGACCACAGAGACAAAATGCGGGGGGAATCTGCCCACAGACGCGCCACCCTTTCAAAGTCGTCAATGCGAATACCGCAGCGGCGAGAAACGACTTCTGGTGTATAGTCCCGAATCACGTCAACAAACTTGTCAAAGCCTTGGGTAGATTCGTCAATGAATAAGCTGTCTAGTTTGCGCCAGCGCAGTAGTAGATGAGCAATGCCGTTGAGTAAATCAATATCGGTACCGGGCTTGATCGCGAGATGGAAGTCTGCATCTTTAGCTGTTTCTGTGCGGCGCGGATCGACGACGACTAGTTTAACGTGGCGGTTTTTCTTGTGATATCGACGCAAACGATTAAACACAATGGGATGGCACTCGGCGGTGTTGGTGCCGATCAGAAACGCCATGTCTGTTTGTTCCAAATCGTCATAACAAGCTGGGGGACCATCCGAGCCAAAGCTTTGGATGTAGCCAGCCACGGCTGATGACATACATAAACGAGAATTCGCGTCAAAGTTATTGGTGCCCAGGCAGCCTTTTAGCAGTTTTTGAGCAATGTAATAGTCTTCTGTTTGAAACTGACCCGACCCGTACATACAAACGCCGTCGGGACCTTGGGTGTCTAAGACGTTTTGAATGCGATCACGGATCAGGGTGAGCGCTTCTTCCCAGGTGGCTCGGCGCAGTGGTTCACTTAACGATTCACGGATAAGGGGATAGAGCAGTCGATCTTTATCCAGAGATTCCGTAATGCTGGCGCCTTTGATACAGACTTGACCTTGGCTAGAGGGGTGTTTGCGATCACCCCGAATTTTATAATTGTCGGTATTGATATTGAGAACTTCTAAACCACAGCCGACACCACAATAAGGACATAACGTAGTTGCCGAATCTGCCATTGTTCAATACCTCTTTGTTAAATAGCGAGTTTTTAAAAAGTCAAAAAAGACGATGTTTATATAAGGCTTGTTAATTTGGAAATTCTAAACTGAGTTGTCGAAGACGTAATGTATTTTAAGTCTGCATTTCATGACGTTTGTCCACCATGAACCCTTGTCTGGAGAGGCGGGGACGCTTGAGAGGAAATCTAACCTCCATCGTTTGCCACTTCTAAATGGTTTGAGTGGGTGGGTGAATACTGTAGCTAGGGTGATCCGGTTCAGACTTTCATAAGAGCAGTTGCCCTCATAAATTTTCTGAAGAACAAATAGAGTAAGAGGGCAACTGCTCATGCTTGCAATCACCCTCTCGCTCTTTTTACTTTGTCAGAGCGACCTTCGCGATCGGCGCTGGGTTTGTCTGACAAGTTTGTTCATCGTCTAGGCAGGGCTGCTCGCATCCATCGATGCATCCAAATCTTCCTCGCCTTCATGGAGTTCGGCAAAGGAGCCTTTGGGCTCTTTAAGGAAGAAGATACACAGAATTGCCACGATTACGCCGGTTGTACCGAGCACCTGGAAAAATGAAGCGTTAACCGCTGCCATATTTACCGCGCCACCTTCACCGGCGGCAGCGGTCGCATTGTCCACCAGCAACAAACGGGTAGTCAGGTATGCAACCGCACCAACGTTACCGTAAGCACCGACATTACCCGCAATTTGACCCGTGATGCGACGCTTAACCAAGGGTACGATGGCAAAAGTCGAACCTTCGGAAGACTGAACAAAGAACGAACAAGTCATGGTGAGGATTACCGCCAGAGGCAAGAACCAGTTTCCACGCACTGTGCTCATCAGAAGATAGCCAATCCCCATTCCTAAGGTCAAAATAACCATGGTCCACTTCCGACTACCCATCTTGTCGGAGATGATACCGCCGCCAGGTCGAGACATTAGGTTCATGAACGCATAGCTAGACGCGATGATACCTGCAGTTGCCTTATCTAGTGAGAACGTTCCCTCAAAGAAAGCCGGCAAAATGGTGACCACCGCCAATTCAGAACCGAAGTTCACAATGTAAGTCAGCTCTAACATCGCGACTTGCATAAACTCATAGCGATCTTCAGGAGGATAGCGTTTCCGACCCGCTAGCAAGTCTTTGTTGACGCTCCAGCAGTTATACGCCTGGAAAAGATATAGAGCAATCAGGGCTGCAAATGTAATCAACATTGTCGTCTGATTTAAGAATTGAACCCGCTTCAGGCGCCAAGCCAAAACCATCAAGATCGCAGTTAAGGGGACGTTCATCGCCATCAAGAACCAGAAGTCCCGAACAGAAGTCACCTCAATGCCTCGTGCACTGGCTGGACGCTGATAGGTCCTACCTTCCGGAGTGTCGGTCACATTGAAGTAGTAGAACACACCGTAAAGGGCTGCCACGATACCAGATCCTGCGATCGCAGCGCGCCAGTTCAAGATGTCCGTATCAAACGCAGGGAAGAACAAAATCTTGAATGTTTCGGCCTCACCGAAATTAAATGCACCGGGCAAAAAGGTGAGAGCAATCCCAAAAATAACCATGGTGAAGGCGGAGAAGGCGGAACCGAAGTTACCCCAACCGCCGTAGATGCCCTCAGCCGTTCCCACTTCTTTGGGCGGGAACCACTCTGCGACCATGCGGATGCCGATTACAAATCCAGCACCGACGATACCCATCAGCAAACGACCGATTACAAGCTGGTTAAAGTCTTGAGCCGTTGCGAAAATCAAACAGGGAATCGCGGCATACATTAACAGTAATGAATAGGTTAACCGAGGACCGTAGCGATCCAAAAGCATACCGATAATGATCCGCGCCGGAACGGTCAACGCGACGTTACAAAGACCGATGGTTCCAGCTTGAGCCGGTGTTAAGCCGAACTCTTGAACAATAGTGGTTTTGAAGGGTGGATAGTTGAACCACACCACGAAGGATAGGAAGAAAGCGAACCAGGTAAAGTGCAGGATTTTATACCTGCCCTGGAGCTTCCACATATTTAAAAGCATCCGTTTGCGTTCCTCTCAATGTACTCAGGGCGATCTAGAAAAGTAAGTTCGAGTCGTATGGGCCAGAAACAGTCAACGAGAGTTTACGTTTTCTAACTTTTGAGTTCAAACCAACCTCTGTAAATTGACCTTAAAGGTTACATTTGCTAAATCATCGATTGGTGCTCTTCGCTACTAAAAAATGTGTGTATTCCTTTATGTGCATGATATTAATGCATTAAAGTCATCGCTAAGTCTGTAAATAAACGGTCTTCAAAAAGGCTCGCCTGTTTATAATTTTTGGCACTTCAAGTGTTCGAATAATTTATGGTTTCAACGATTGGTAGGTTGGCGACGTTAAAAATTTAAGGTTTTATTTAGAAAATATGCGGGTGATTTTGCTGACGGTTTCCGCTTGCGATCGCGGAAAAGATACACTAGGGCGTCAAGAAGCAGCAGAGAGTAACCATGGACGTAATTCCCGCAATTGATTTACTGGACGGCAAGTGCGTCAGACTTTATCAGGGGGACTACGACCAAGCCGAAGTATTTGGCGATGATCCGGTGACGATGGCTCAGCGTTGGGCAACTGCGGGCGCAACTCGACTCCATTTGGTGGATCTCGATGGGGCGAAAGCCGGAACGCCAAGAAATCATCCGGTGATCGCCAAGGTTGTTGAATCGCTTGATATTCCGGTGCAAGTGGGTGGCGGTTTGAGATCGCTGGAGACGGTAACCCGGCTTCTGGAGTTGGGAGTAAGTCGCGCCATTATCGGTACGGCCGCGGTGGAAAATCCTGACTTGGTGAGTGCGCTAGCGGCGCAATATCCGGGACAAATTGTCGTGGGTATTGATGCGCGTAATGGTAAAGTGGCGACCCGGGGTTGGTTAGAAACCTCAGAAATTGAAGCGATCACCTTGGCCCAACAAATGAGTGATCGCGGCGCGGCGGCAATCATTTATACCGACATTCAGCGGGATGGAACTTTGCAGGGTCCGAATAAAATAGCCCTGCGTGAATTAGCAGAACAGGTGTCGATTCCGGTGATTGCCTCGGGTGGGGTGAGTTCCCTAACGGATATATTGGGGCTGCTGGCCTTAGAACCGGTGGGCGTTAGTGGCGTCATTATCGGTAAAGCGCTCTATACGGGAGCCCTGGATCTGATCGAGGCTGTCAAAGCAGTGGGCCCTGGCCGCTGGCAAGATGTGCCTGATGGCGATTCCCTGTTGGCATAGTCACGATGTTGGCATAGTCACGATGGCACGCTCGCTTTGGGGTGTCGTCCTCCGATCCTCCCGAATCCCAATGCGGTTGCTAGGCTTATGGTGAAGTACGCAACTAATGAAGACCATGACAAGTGATCCCAAGTCGGAAGCACCTAAATTGATGACTCAGGTCACGATCTTGCTGGGTTTTGTGGCTCTGTTTTGGGTTGTGGAAATTGTCGATGTCTTTATTTTTCACGGGGCGTTAGATCGCTTTGGGATTGTTCCTCGGCATTTAATCGGCTTGCGGGGCATCTTGTTTGCCCCGTTTTTACATGGGGGCTTTCCCCATGTAAAAACG
>JBCDHF010000008.1:0-27628 GCA_038750375.1 Cyanobacteria bacterium P01_H01_bin.15 | reverse complement strand
GTGCGAGCCAACCCTCTTTTCATCAAAATTCTGGCGATAGCTTGAAAGTTGACCAGTTCTAGCAGCGCTTATTGAATTTTGAGCTGTCTCTGATGGGTCAAGCCTCAATGGCTTCTGTTTAAGGCTTGGGCTGTATTACCGTCTTGACTAATAATTTGAGGGGCCAACCTCAGACTAAGCGCGAGAGTGCGACGGTCCCTTTGATTAAAACGTTTGCTCAATTATCTTGCCAGACTCCCCAACGGACACAATGCTGCAATTGAAACCCAAAACTGCACTGCAAACCCCACTGACCTCTACGAAATCTGCCATCTTGGTGATTGGCGGGGCGGAAGACAAGGTCCATGGCCGGGAGATTCTGCAAACATTTTTTCAGCGAGCAGGAGGCAATGACGCCATTATTGGCATCGTGCCTTCAGCATCCCGTGAACCGTCCATTATTGGTGAACGATATCGCAAAATTTTTGCGGATATGGGGGTCAAAAGGCAGATGATTCTGGACATGCGAGAACGGAGTCATGGGGAAAAGGCTGATTACTTGGCGTTCCTCGACGAATGTACCGGCGTTTTTTTGACAGGTGGTGATCAGCTGCGGCTCTGCGGGCTATTGGCAGAAACCCCTTTTATGGAGCGTCTCCGACAGCGAGCCCATAAAGGTGAAATTAGCATTGCAGGCACTAGCGCAGGGGCAGCCGTGATGGGACGAGAGATGATTGCGGGCGGAAGTAGCGGCGAATCTCCCAACCGTGCATTGGTCGATTTAACTGCCGGGTTAGGCATTATTCCTGGCGTTCTGGTTGATCAACATTTTCACAACCGAAATCGCATGGCTCGGCTCTTGAGTGCAATGGCTAGTCATCCCGATGAAATTGGTATTGGCATTGATGAAGATACCTGCGCCCTCTTTGAGCGAGATGGCACAGTTGAGGTGTTGGGTCGAGGAACAGTCACCATTGTGGATGGCCGTCGAATGACCCACACCAACCAACAAGCCGTCAAGGCTGAAGCGCCCTTATCCCTGCACAATCTATCTCTGCATGTTCTTTGTCATGGCGATCGATTTAACCTCACTCAGCGCAAACCGTTTCCGGGAGGAAACATTTGAAGTCTAACCCGCACAATCTTCAGACAACACAATTGGGAATTCAAAACGGTAATTTCGATACCTTTTGGGCGCCTCTTTCTGTCAGACACTGAATTTGATTCCACCATTTAATCTCTAAGGCTCTACGCTGCTCAACGTCTTCAAGTAACCATGAAAATCTTACAGACCCTGACCCTGCGTGGCCCCAACTACTGGAGTATTCGTCGTCACAAACTAATCGTGATGCGTCTCGACTTGCAGGCTCTCGACGAAAAGCTTTCCAATGAACTGCCCGGTTTTTACGAAGGGTTAGCCAAAACCCTTCCCAGCCTAGTCGAGCATCACTGTTCCCCGGGTCATCGCGGCGGCTTTTTGGAGCGAGTTCAACGAGGCACTTTGATGGGTCATATTGTTGAACACGTCGCGCTTGAACTACAGGAATTGTGCGGGATGCCGGTGGGTTTTGGCCGAACACGGCAAACAGGAGACCCGGGTGTCTACAGTGTGGTTTACGAGTATGAGCACGAGCAGGCAGGGCGCTATGCCGGGCGAGCGGCTGTCCGTCTTTGCGACGCATTGGTAAACAATGGCTATTACCCCACGGACGAATTAGAACAAGACTTAGCGGATTTAAAAGATTTGTGTGCTAGTGCGGCCTTAGGTCCTAGTACCGAAACCTTGATACAAGAAGCGGAAGCGCGACAAATTCCCTGGCGATTATTGAGTACCCGGGCTATGGTGCAACTGGGTTACGGTGTGAATCAACAGCGGTTGCAAGCAACCCTCTCCAGCAATACTAGTCTCCTCGCAGTAGAGTTGGCCTGTGATAAGGAAGGGACCAAAACAATTTTGGAAGAAGCGGGATTGCCGGTGCCTCGTGGGGCCGTAATTCAATATTTTGAAGATTTACCGGACACAATTGAAGATGTTGGTGGTTTTCCCATTGTGATGAAGCCGTTAGACGGCAATCATGGTCGCGGTATCACTTTAGATATTCAAACCCTGGCAGAAGCAGAAAAAGCTTACGATTTGGCTAGCGATGCGTCCAAGTCTCGTTCTGTTATTGTTGAACGTTTCTACCAAGGCAGCGATTATCGGTTGTTGGTCATTAACGGCAATTTAGTGGCCGTTGCTCAACGAGAACCTGCCCATGTCGTGGGGGATGGTCATTCGACAATCGAAGCCTTAATTGAGCAAACCAATCAAGACCCGAATCGTGGTGATGGGCATGACAATGTCTTAACTCGCATCGTGATTGACCAAACTGCGATCGCAGTTTTGGAACGTCAGCGCCTTTCTCTTAGTAAGGTGTTGGCACAAGGAGAGAAAGCGTATTTAAGAGCGACCGCTAACCTCAGTACTGGGGGGATGGCAATTGATAGAACCGACGACATTCATCCTGAAAATATTTGGATCGCCGAGCGAGCGGCCAAAGTTATTGGTCTGGATATCGCCGGGATTGATGTGGTGACGTCAGATATTACCCGTCCTCTACGAGAAAAAAATGGGGTGATTGTGGAAGTCAATGCGGCCCCTGGATTCCGGATGCATGCTTGTCCCAGTAAAGGGTTACCCAGAAACATTGCCGCGCCGGTGATGGAGATGCTGTTTCCGCCGGGGGCTTCACCACGAATCCCTATCTTGGCGGTCACAGGTACGAACGGGAAAACGACGACGACCCGCTTGCTGGCTCATATTTACCGTCAGCTAGATAAGATTGTTGGTTACACGACTACAGACGGAATTTATTTGGGCAACTTTTTAGTCGAAAAAGGAGATACAACAGGTCCCCAAAGTGCTGCCATGATTCTGGGCGATCCCACGGTCGAAGTAGCCGTACTGGAAACTGCGCGGGGCGGAATTCTCCGATCGGGCTTGGCCTTCGATCGCTGTGATGTCGGTGTCGTGCTCAATGTGGCTGCCGATCATTTAGGCCAAGGCGACATTAATACTATTGAGCAGATGGCTCAGGTTAAAGGCGTGATTGCGGAAGCAGTTAGTCCTACCGGCTATGCCATCTTGAATGCTGACGATCCGCTGGTGGCTGCCATGGCCAAAAAAGTAGGGGGGAAAGTTGCCTATTTTTCTATGAACGCCAACAATCCCATAATCGACGAGCATACTCGTCGAGGGGGCCTAGCCGCTGTATACGAGAATGGCTATCTTTCTATTTTGGAAGGACGCTGGACCTTGCGCTTAGAACAGGCCATCGAACTTCCTGCCACGATGGCGGGTATGGCACCCTTTATGATCGCTAATGCCTTGGCTGCTAGCCTGGCCGCTTTTGCTCAAGGGGTTGATATTGAAGCGATTCGCCAAGGTTTACGCACCTTTAGCCCCTCCGCCGAGCAAACCCCTGGGCGAATGAATCTTTTTAAATTAGGCGATCACCATGCCTTAGTAGACTATGCCCATAATCCGGCTGGCTATGAGGCGGTGAGCGCCTTTGTTCAAAATTGGCAAGGAGAGCGAATTGGCGTTGTAGGGGGTCCTGGAGATCGTCGCGACGAGGATTTGTTGCTGTTAGGTCAGATTGCAGCCCGCACATTTAATCGAATTATTGTCAAGGAAGATAACGATAAGCGGGGCCGGGCCTCTGGTGAAGTTGCCGATCTCATTACCAAGGGGGTTTATCAGGTCAATTCTCAGCTCAAATGCGAGACGATCTTGAAGGAAAGCGAAGCGCTAGAAATGGCTCTGGAACAGGCGTCCAGCGGTAGTCTCGTCGTTATCTTTCCGGAAAGTGTCAGCCGAGCCATTGAGATTATTCGCGCTAGAGACGGCCAAGGTTAAGCGGATTCTTTAGGGCGCGACATTGGCATCTTTCCAGCCGAGGCCCCCTTCACGCAGTTGGTGCCGCACCGTCATTAGCACCTTACCCAGCTCGTTGGCTCCGGTGCCATCTTGACCACAGCCCCAAAAATAGTCTCGGGGTGAATTTTCAATCAGCAATTCATCCCCAGTCTGGATGAGAGTCTGCCTCAGAGCCGGGTGAGTCAAAAATTTTGTGAGAACGCCTCGGTACATGACCTGTTTTTTGATTTCGGTCCAATCCAGACGCAGCTTTCGCTGGCGATCGCGACCGAGACTTGCTGCTATTTCGGGAGTAGGGGCTAGGCGTATCGCACCAATAAGGCTGGCATCAGGAGAGCCGAGGAATTTGTGCGCTTGATAATAGTGTTCCACTGTTGGCCAAGGTAACCCCGCGCAATGAATGGCATGAGGCGAAAAGTTGGAGAAGCAACCATAGGGCGCTCCGACTTGGTAGAACAAAATGGCCATAAAATACGCAGAAAATGTCCGGAGCCAGACAGTTTAACTGAGCAGGCGGAAGCTCATGCGCCGTGATTTGTGAGAGTCGCATAAAGAATATCGACTAGATCGTCAACGCAAGACGTACCGCTGAGTCCAACTAATCAGCTTATGATGTGGACCATAACTCCTGCTTAGTGTACGAGGTCTATTTACTCCTGTCGATTCACGCTCGATGACTCTGCTCTTATGACCCAGATGATCGGTCTATTTTTGTTAGGTGCTTGCAATGTGCTGATGATGCTTGGTAATGCTTACATTTTCTGGCGGCTATGGCGATGTCGTCGCTTTTGCTCGCGGCTAAGCCGTCAATTTGAAGCACTGCAAGTATCGCTATCGCCATTACTGGTCGAATTACCTCCACTGCTTAATCTTTGGCAAACTGACATTCAACAATTTCGCCGCCAAACAGAACAGTTGGGTCGGCGTATTCAGCAGCTGCGAACGCTGTTTTTTGTATTGCAGTGGCTCAATCAACGTAGACAGCAAGCTCGAATCGGGTCTAGTTTGCGCTAACGAAGGAGAACCGAGCGCCTAAAATAAGCATAAATTAGTACAGCGATTGTGTCTCTTATCCGGGCAAAACCAGTATGTCCAAGTCGAATCAATTGGGTTCATTCGTCGGTGGTTTATTGATGGGGGGGGCAGTGGGCACCTTGACCGGCATGTTGTTGGCTCCCCGCACTGGGCGAGAAACCCGCAAAATTCTCAAAAAATCGGTAGATGCGCTCCCTGAAATGGCGGAAGATCTTAGCTCAACGGTCCAACTCCAAGCCGATCGTCTCTCTGATTCTGCTCAGCGTAATTGGGCGGACACGTTAGAACGCCTCCAAATTGCTATCGCCGCGGGCATTGATGCGAGTCGACAAGCGACCATTATGGGCACTAGCCCTGCCTCGGGGTTAGGAGAGCCGGAAGCAACCAACGAGACTGTAGATAACTAACGGGAGACAGACAGCGGGTGAGCGACCCTATCATCTGGTTTGAACTAACTGCTCTTGGTCTAGTACTGAGTTTAATCAGTGTATTTTTAATGTTGTTGCCGACTCTGCAAGCAGTGATGCAGGCGGCTCGTAGTGCCGAAAAGCTATTTGACACCTTGGAAAAAGAGTTTCCGCCCACTTTAGAAGCCTTGCGACTAACGGGCCATGACATTAGCGAGTTGACTGATGGACTAGATCAAGGAGTTAGAGGCGCCACCAATGTCGTTAAACAGGTCGATGGCAGTCTCAATCAAGCGGCGACGCAACTAGGACAGGTGAGCTTGCAGACTCAAGGGGTTTGGAAAGGATTACGGGCAGCTTGGCAAACTTTTCGTGCCCAGCCTACTCGGCATCAACCGGGCTCTGCTCGAGATTTCAAGCCCTTCGAAGAGCCTTAAGCCTGCCTCAGCCCTTAGTTGCGCAACCTTAGAACAAACATTAATAAGTGTTAAGCTACTGAGGCCTTGGTGCTTTATTACCCGTGCACTTAAGTTGCATTGAATAAAATTTATTTCAAAGCTCATTTATTATGCTTCATCCAATGTTCACCGCCAGCTTAAAAGGGCTCTGGATTACTTGCCTTGCGATGGTTATTAGTTTCAGTATCGCCAGTAGCCCCGCCCAGGCGGTGAATAACCCGGAGTTGTTGCCATCAGAATTAACGCCCGTGGTTGATCTCGCCAACTTGTTGCCCCAAGGGCAAGAAACGAGTTTGATCGATCGTATAGACGCATTTGAGGGCAATACTGGTTGGAAGTTGCGAGTATTGACGCAAGACGATCGCTCCCCCGGACGCGCTGTCATTAACTATTGGGGGCTGGACGAGCAGAGTATTTTGTTGGTAGCGGATACTCGGGGGGGCAACCTTCTGTCGTTTAGTGTTGGGGATGCGGTCTACGAATTCTTACCGCGGACCTTTTGGATTGAGTTACAGACCCGTTTTGGCAATCTTTACTATGTCCGTGAGCATGGGCGTAACAATTCAATTACTGAGACTCTAAATGTCGTTCAAACTTGCCTACAGAATGGTGGCTGTCAAGTAGTTCCCGGACTGCCTCGGGAACAATGGATTCTCACTCTCATCACCTCTATTGTGGGCGGTATTATTTTTGGATTAGCCGCTATTCCTCGCAAAGAAGGCCAAGTGTTTGCTTGGCAGTGGGCATTAATTCTTTCTCCCTTGTGGGGCATTCTATTCCTCGCATTCGGCATTGGACCGATTGTGATCAGAACCTCAGACTGGTTGCCGTTGATGCGTAATGTGCTCGGTTTTGGACTGGGTGCCTTAGTTGCTTATTTATCTCCCTCTTTCCGCCCTTCTTCACCGTCCGAGACTTAGCCGCTCACGAGTTATTTTTGAGTATGATCTTCTCCAGGAATAGGGGTGAGATGGAGAGGGCTGAACTAGACTGATTTTGGATGTCTCAATTTTTTGGTTCAAGCGTCTCAGGATTGAAGAGGTTCGATGCGCTCTAGCCCAGGCAACAATTAAATCAGTCTGCAGGCACAATCTCCTCTGTGTACTTTGCGGTCATTAGAGACGGCGGAAGCAATATGGAATGGACAATCAGCGATGCGCAAGGGAGTGCAATAGTCGAAGCCTACTTGGCTCAGCTGGGGTGTTATTCTTCTGCACAAACTGCCTTGTTGAGACAAATGCTGTTGGCAACAGCTGATTTAGGACTGGTTGACAGATTTATTTTTGCCAACAATGCCTTGTTCTCGGGTTGTGCTGCATTAGCGGCGAGGGTGCCAATTATTGTGGATGTTCCGCTGATACAAGCCGCAGTCAGTCATCGTTTAGGAAATACATTCGGGAGTCCGATGTATTGTGCACTGGAAGTTCCTACGCGAGCCAGTCTCGATGAAAGCCAAGTCAGTTGGGGGATGCGGACATTTTGTAAGCACCATCCTCAGGGAATTTTTGTCGTTGGTCAAAGGATAGAAGCGCTGGCTACTTTACTGGAGCTTTTGAAGGAACGCCTGATTGAGCCGTTATTGGTGATTGCCACTCCCCCTAGTTTGGCTGACTACTCCCTGAAAAAGGAACTTCAACAGGTCCCCATTCCACTCATTTGTCTGGATAGTAAAGAAGGCCATAGTGTCTTAGCATCAACGATGTTAGTGAACCTGATTGAGCTTGCTTGGATTGCCTATGGCGATGAAGCTCTGAATAATTATTGGTAGATAAGTTTATAAGTCAGCATTGCCCGCTCTTTTTCTCAGCCCCTGTTTAAATTCTCTCAGCGTCTGAGCGGTCATCCGACAGGTTCGCCAGTCGGGCAGAATTTCTGCACCCAAGTTCTGATAGAGTGCGATCGCGGGTGCGTTCCATTCGAGTACATTCCATTCCAGACGACCCACCTGACGTTCTTTCGCAATGTGAATGACTCTCCTAAGCAATGCGGTGCCAATGCCTTGGCGGCGATAAGCGGGGGAAACGCAGAGATCTTCAAGATAAATGCCAGGCTGAGTCAAGAAGGTCGAATAATTTGGGTAAAACAACGCGTAGCCAGCCACACCATTGTCTTTGATTGCCACCAGCGCTTCAGCTACAGGGTTGGGGGCAAATAAATGGGAACGAAGCGCATTTGCATTGCCAGAAACTTCTGAGCGCAGTCCCTCATATTCAGCGAGGGAAATAATTAAATTAAAAATACCCGGCACATCGTCAGCATGGGCAGATCTGATTAGAAAGGCAGCGTTGGGCGAAAGGCTGTTATTCATCAATACTTGTCGATGCTGCTCAATGACAATTTCTCTACAATTAAAGGCTATTTCAAACTACTTCTAGATTCATAGAAATACATGTGGAAATTGCTCATTCAGGGATGGATGGGTGTAGATTGACCAGAGGAAACTCTTCGATACAATCTCCACCCCTATGATCGCGACGGGTCAGAGCCCCCTCCGCTTAGTCTTCATGATCCTCAAACGGATCATCTAACTCGGCCGAAGGAGGGCCAAAGGAGGTGTAGAGGGCATAGCCAGTAACGGCCATCAACATCCCAGCAATGCTGATACTAAGAACTGTTGCAGGTTCCATATTCACACTTAATTAAGGTTACGAATTCACTTATAATTTTACAGAAAGTAACGAAAAATTCAGAAATTAGCGATACCAAGAGTAAACCATGGCACAACGAACTCGGCTCGGCAACGTACTAAAACCCCTTAATTCTGAATATGGAAAAGTCGTTCCCGGCTGGGGAACTACGCCCCTAATGTCAGTCTTTATCGTGCTATTTTTTGTATTTCTGCTGATTATTCTGCAGATTTATAATTCTTCTTTGATCTTGAACAGCTTCAACGCTGACTGGAGCAGCTTAGGTCGCTAAGTCACTGAGCAGCGCTTTAAATTCTTTCTTTCCAAAAAAAGTCCTGGACTCGTCTGTTCAGGGCTTTTTGCTTTTTGAGCTAGAATACGTCAGCTTATTTAACGCAAAGGAACCAACGTCCTGTGAATGTCTTCGGTATTGGGCTCCCTGAGATGGCCCTAATTATGGTGGTCGCGCTACTTATCTTTGGACCGAAAAAGTTGCCTGAAATTGGACGTAGCCTGGGGAAAGCGATTAAGGGATTCCAGCAAGCATCACAGGAGTTCCAAACGGAGTTTGAGAAGGAAGCCAAAGCCATAGAGAATTCTGTGCAAATGAAAGCTCAGCTAGAAGAGAGTGAGTCATCCGAGCCAGCGAAAACACCGCCGGAATCTTCTTCGTAGAGCTTTCTCATCATCAACCAGTAAGGTCTCTGTATTATGTGACTCCTCTTTCTTCTCGTGTTTAGGCTGTCGCGCGGAGTGCAATCTGGCCTGCGGAGAAACGATTGCCGAGTAGCTGAGCTGTACATTCAGCAGCTAGTTTATATCGCCTTCGTCAGATTGCTTAGAGCATTTTAAATTCTGGGGTGCCTGGCTTCATGTTGGTTTGTTTAAAAGCGCCATATGATTGGGACAACACTTTCGTCAAAAGTATGCCGTGAAGGCGACATCTCATATATTCTTAATAACCCAATCAATGATGCCTGCTCAAAAACTGTGGAAAACTCGACTTGTTTGTGGAAAAACAAGTCCCTGATTGATCAAATGACCAGAAATGCGATTCGCTTAGAAAAGGGTAAACTCTACTAAATTCGGCTTTTGCAGTGGATTGAGCCATTTAGAGGGAGTAATTCTTTAGAGAATATTTAAGCTCACTTATTTTTCCACAGCTTGTATACCTCTCTGTGGAAGAAGTTAAAGATTTTAATGAGCTAGAGCGTATTTGCTGACTTGGGAGAATATGCAGCGAGCCCCTACAAGTAGATACGTTTCCGGGATGATATCACTGCCCATAGAGCATGGAACATTTTTTTACGTGATTTTTACAAAAAAACTAAGATCCCAAAAACTTTTGAGCGCGGTGATTGCAAAAATCCCTCGATGTGAGGGGAGGCGGGAACCGGGAAGTTATTCAGTGGGGCGGGGATCGCTTGGACCGAGAAGGACCTGAATTGCGTAAGCAAATAAGCCTAATCCGACCAACCCAAATACACCAGTACCCATCGCCGCTAACCCGAGCACCAGTGTTCGGACAACGGTCGTGAGGTTTCGCACCACATAGCTAGCATCCGTGATGGGATGATTGGCAAAACTCGTTGCGATCGCGGTCAAGAGCTGATAAAAGACCCAAGCGCAAGCCAAAGAGATCAGGCTAGCCGAAAGGTAACGCCAGATAGAGCGACGGGGCGGAAGTGGGGGTTGTTGGGTCATGGCTGTTCGTGGGGTTCAGAGAATGTGAAACATCTGGGGCTGCTTGGAAGGGGTTGGTTTGGAGTTTTCTTATGCTTGGGTTTGAGCCTGGATGCTGAATGGGGAAAACTGAGTCGCCCAAAAATCTACTGCCGGAAATTGACCCGCTAATTGATTTTGGAGCTGCTCCGCATGGTTGATATCGGCGCACAAACCAAAAACGGTCGGACCCGAGCCCGACATTAAGGCTCCGAGTGCTCCGGCTTCGCGAAATGCCTGACGAAGTTGCTGAATCTTTGGATGAGTAGGTAAAACAACCTTTTCAAGATCATTATGTAAAAGTTTGGCGATTCCGGGGCCGTCTTGCTGGGCGATCGCGTTGACGAGAGGACCTGTGCGAAGGTGTTCTACCTGTTCACTAAAGATGTCTGCTGTGGAGTAGGTATGTCCAAACTCTTGACGATAACTTTGATAGGCCCAGAGAGTAGAGACGCCTAGGTCTCGAAATTTGCCCAGAACTAATGCCCCTTGGGTAAGGTTATTCAAGGGATCTAGCGCTTCTCCTCGTCCGGTCGCGAGAACCGTCCCGCCCGCTACGCAAAATGCAACGTCAGCACCCAATGTTGCCCCTAACTGCTGTAGCTCTGGTTGAGTGAGTCCCAAATTCCAGAGTAGATCGATGCCGACTAACGTAGCCGCTGCATTCGCGGAGCCGCCTGCTAGCCCCGCCGCGACTGGAATAATTTTAGTAATGGCAATGTCAACACCTCCCAGATTTTGATATTGCTCAGGATAGGTGTCAGCCATCAGCTTAGCCGCTCGATAAGCCAAATTTGTCTCATTAAGAGGCACCTCCGGATGATTACAGCTCAACCGAAATTGTTGGGTGCCATTGAGGGCTAATTGGAGCTGATCCGCTAAGGCAATGCTTTGAAAGATGGTCACAATTTCGTGATAGCCATCCGGACGATCCCCTATGATTTCTAGATGGAGATTGACTTTGGCCGAGGCCAGAAGCGAATAGGTGCGCATAAGTTTGTGTTTACGGCTGGCTGGCGACGAGAATATTAGCTAAGGCAATCCATTGATCAACACCTAGGTTTTCCGCTCGTATCTGGGGATTAATGTCTAATTTTTTCAGGATCTCGGTCAGTCTGTCAGGGGCAATTTGAGATTTTAAATTATTCCGTAACATTTTCCGGCGGCTACTAAACCCGAGTGTGATCAATTGGGCCAACAGCGAAGGGTCAACTGCCGGGATTGGGGCGGGCCGTGGCCGCAATCGCACGACCATCGAATCGACTCTGGGGGGCGGAAAAAAAGCTGTCGCAGGGACAACGGTAATCATGTCGCTAACGGCTAAATATTGCACGCGGATCGAGAGCGCTCCGTAGGCTTTTTGCCCGGGATGAGCAATCAAGCGTTCGCCCACTTCTTTTTGGACCAGCAGTACTAGCAAATCAAAGGAGGCTGCTGCCGCCTGCTCAATTTTGCCTAATAGGCGCTGCAAGATGGGTCCGGTAATGTTGTAAGGGATATTGGCAACTACTTTGCTAGGATCGCTAAACGGGCTTTGGTTAGCCAGTGTTCTCGTCAGATTTAGGTGCAAGATATCGCCAGGTACGAGTAAAAAACGAGGGTTTTGGCTAAATTTTTCTGAGAGGGGAGTATGAAGCGCGGAATCCACTTCTACCGCAGTTACCCACGCGTTGGCTGCTAGCAACTGTTCTGTCAAGACGCCGGTGCCCGGTCCAATTTCCAAGACACGATCCCCTGGAGCTAATTCCGCTGCTGCGATAATCTCCGCTAATGTGCGATCACAGCGAAGCCAATGCTGGGCATATTTTTTTTGCGGACGTTTAAAAGAAGTCAAGGGGCAGGATTGGCAATAATTAAAAGCTGTTTAATCCTACCGTGGAAATTTGCAGTTCTTTATCCCTGACGACTATGGGCCATAATTAGCTGCTCTGCTTTTAAAACCGCTGGGTTCACTTCCCGATTGCTTTGCTGGGGATTCTGTTGAAAGGCTTGCTGTTCTTGTTCAATCATCACGACATCTTCTGCCAGTAGCGCATCGAGCAAACCTTGGGCAGCATTGAATAAGCGATTTTTGACCCAGCGACGGAAGGGGACTGGTAATTTGTGGAGATTTTTAAACGCTCCGAGGGATACAAAATGCAGCAAATAAATACGAGTGCTGGTGCGCGTTTCCGGGCACAGTAACCCATACAATCGAAACTCTTCTCCTAATTCTGCGTACCAATGGGGATAGCAATAGCTAACCTGCAAGTTTTCTGGGTGAAGCTGTCGTAGGAACGGCAAAAATAATTGCAAGACAGACCAAATCTTATCGATTCGATAGTAGCTTTGCGCTTGATAGATGGCATCAACTCGACCTGATTTGAGGGTTAAGTTCTCAAGCTGAGCATGGGCCCAAGGCTGATGGGCCCTGTGTAGATGCCCATGATGCATATCCATCAAATTCGCAATGACATAAGAAAAATGTGCCTGGGCTTTCATTTCCGCCACGCTACCGATAAAGTTGAGCTCAGACCACTCGGGAATCGGCAACGGTTCAATCTCTCGGGGCTGTCCTGCTGCTAAATAAATCCAAATAAAGCCATCTTGCTCACGAACGGGAAAAGCTTTGACTCGACAATTCGGTAGTTTACGCTTGAGGCTGGGCACCCAGGCACAGTCTCCCTGTCCGTTGAATCGCCAGCCATGGTAAGCGCACTCTAAACTATCTCCGACTACAGTCCCGCCACTCAGCTTTACCTGTCGGTGAGGACACATATCGGTGAGGGCATGTATCTGACCCTGCTCATCTCGGAACAGGACAATCTCTTCGTACCACAAAGTGGTGGACAAGGGCTTTGTAGTGAGTGCGGCACTGGGCGCGACCACATACCAATGATGAGGATCGATGCCGCAGGTACGCAAATCTAATGTCCGTGGAAGCGGAGAAGGAAATGACGGCATTAGGGAGAGAACTGAGTAGGGAGATGCATGGAGTTCTTAATATATGAGGTGAACTGACCCCAATTCCCCCCAGAGTTTAAGTATTTCTTTGCCACCCTTAAGCAAAAGAAGAAGTAAACGGCTATCGTTAGTTTGCCAACTCCCACCAGCCAAGAGCTGGGCCAATAAACCGGATAGTGACCCAGCCCGCACTCAGCAACCCGATGCCAATCCAACTTGCCCGCGTCGTAATTTTCATAAATTGATCAGCTTGCGTTTTGGTGATTGGAATCCAAGGATTGATGTTCGCTTCCTGCCCATACTTTTCGCCCATGGCCGCTTTTCGGCGTTTCGCTTCTCCCATCGTGCTTGCCCCCGAATCCACAATTTTCATTACATCGTAGCGTTTGCCATTCTCGGTGTTGAGACTTTTCTGGCTATGTATTTTTCTCTGTAAAATTTAATCTTGAGCATTACGGTGAAGGCAGTCTGGGGCTCCCGAACCAATGGGTATCCAGATAGTTAATGCGATCACAGGGACTGAGGGCCTCAAAAATGGCAGTGCCATAACTGCGTTGAGCCACTCGGCTATCCAGTAAAGCGACCGTTCCTTGAGCTCTGCGCAGGGGTAAAATGGCTCGCTGCATCGTCTTGAGTGCGGTGGGTAATAAGTATCGTCGAAACCAATCCTGGCGCTGCGCTTTATAAATACTCACCCGTTCTTTGACCAAGGGATTTTCGAGGGATGGAAATGGTAAGGTTGCCATTACCAGTACCTTTGGAACGGGAGGTTGTGTCTGCACCTTCCGCCAATATGCCCAGTCACAAACCATGATTTGACTCCCGTCTCCCAACGGACGCTCCACTTTGACTTGGGAGCCAAAATAGCTAGCGAGCACTGCGCCCACTTGATTTTTGAGAGGTAAATCTCCCACCAACACCACGATCGGCTGGACCTCCTGTTTGAGAGCCAACGCTAATAGTCTGATCAATTCTGCAAACAGCCAGGGCTGAAACTCCGGCGTATTCGGCAACGGAATTCGCTCTGGCGTGTAGAGTGTCAGAACTTCATTTTGGCGATCGCAGCTAAATTCGAGAGATAAGAACCGTTCATCTAGACCAAACTGTTGGCGCCAAGAAGCATTCTGTTGGCCCGTTAGATAGCTACCCATTAAAACCACGGGCTGCTTCTGCCAGAGCGATTTAAAATTTTGAGCAAAACTGACGGGAGAGACCTTGAGTTCAAAACGTCCCTCGGTCCGATTCAGGGTCGCCCAAAGCATGGCATCAGGACGTCTCCACACCGTTTGAAAGGACTGCCAACTGGGAGCAAGTCCACCTGGCGACTCAGCCAGTTGGCTCAGGGTTTGAGTCAACATCTCGACCATCGAGGGACCCAAACTATAGGCGTTATAGGGGTTATTGGGGCGCTGCCATAGATGCTGCGCCAGTTGAACGCGGAAATTGCTCAATACGGCTGTCTGGTCAGGCGTTGTTTCATACTGCTGTGACCACGCTTGAGCATCCAATGTTCGGGTTAGTAAGGTTTGTGCCCAGTCTGCTAAATCTTCAGCACCGTCAATGATTGTGGTCCAGTCATCTCCCGGCAATAAGTCACCAGCGAGTCTGCTTCCAACCCAACTCAGCGGATCGCTCCAATGGAGATACTGACTAGTGACTCCAAACTGCTCACAGAGAAAGGGAATTTCTACATTTCGAAGGTGGGTTCGCCGTGGCTCCGGCACGACAATCCGAACAGGGGTCTGACTTAAAATCGCCGGACTCAAATAGCTCCAGCAGTACCGATCGGCAATAGCAGCGGTTTGGACTGTAACTGAGCGCCTGAGTCGAATCGCTCGGGCCGTCATGCGAGCGACGGTTAAATGATGCAGCCACCCTCGTGAAGAAATGTGTGATCGCAGAAGATTGCGCAACTCATGATGAACTTGTGCCTCAAAAATCATGGGTTTAAGTCCTCAAAACGGCCAGAGACGCTGTCAATGATCCGCGTTAAAAATAGGCGCGTCTGCCTTTTCCCGGAGAGTCTATGCAATTATTAAAAGATGTCAAACTTTAGGAAACCCATAAATTATGGCTCATATCGCATTTAACCGTTCGCTAGTGGAGGATACGGTCCCAGATATTCGCTTGACCCGTGCTCGAGACGGACAAAGCGGCACCGCTACCTTCCGTTTCACAGAATCTAAGCTGCTGGCGGCCGACAACACCGAAGAAATTACCGGTTTATATCTCGTTGATGAAGAAGGGGAAATCGTTACCCGCGAAGTCAAAGGCAAATACGTCAACGGTCGGATTAGTGCCCTGGAAGGTCTATTAGTGATTCAGGATCAAGGCGAATGGGATAGATTTTGGCGTTTTATGGAACGCTATGGTCCGGAACATGGTTTGGAATTTAATAAGGCTTAGAGTATCGCTTAATCAGCCAGGACATCTCACCCCTCGAATAAAGGTGTCCGGCTTATTTCTACACCGATAGCTCCGTTATATGTTCTAGACAGTCAGTTGGATTGACCGATGTCAAATTATTGATTGCTTGGTTTGGCCCATAGATCATTCTGACGTCTCCACACGATAAGGAACGGTCAGTGATCGCTGCAGCGCTAACAATTCATCGCGATGGGCAGAGACAATTACCTGGGTCGGACGATCCGACAACCCTTCGGTTAACCATAGCTTCACCTGTTCCTCTCGTCCGGCACCTCGCCAATAAAACCATCCGGCGGCGGGTGCACCTAACCCCAGCACTACTGGTAGCCCATTGAGTTGGGGGAATACGTAACTAAGTACCAAACCCAGACAAACCAAGCCAAATGCAGCTAAGGCAGTTAATAATATTGCTAGTACTACGCTTGGACGAACCTGCCCGACATAGCGAAGTTCTCCCGTCTCTGCGTTTCCCCCGGCGATCCGATAAGTGCGCTGCTCTAAGTAAGCTTGGAGTGCTTCGAGAAATGGGATCGCCTCTAGCTCGCTGACCAAAGTCAAAGACTCTGTGCGATCTTTGATGGATGCTCGAATGAAAAAAAATAGACCGATGCCCAGCAATAGCGTCAGCCCAAATGTGGACGAAATGACAGGGGGATTAAAGGTCATAGAGAAATAAATTCTGTCTGAATCTAATGGGTTGATCGCCTCTTAAAACGTGCGATTGTGCTGGTTGTAATAGCGATAGTAATAATAATTGTCTCCTGAATGCTTGACGCCATTAATCACCAGCCCCAATAAATTCACGCGAGAAATTTTGGCTTGTTCAATGACTCGACGGAAAGACGCTCGTTCCGTTTTGTTGATCTTGACGACCAAGACTGCCCCGTTGGTATGGGGGGCTAGTAGGCGGGCATCCGCAAAGCCGTAAACAGGGGGAGTGTCGTAAATGATCATGTCGTAAACGCCCCGGCTCCGCAGACTCTCCATCAGTTGGCGCATCCGCTGAGAGGAGAGGAGTCGAGACGGATCCGGGGGAATGTTTCCTGCCGTTAGGATAAAGAGGTTATCTTTGCCTTCTACGCGCTGAACCACTTCTTCCGTCAGTAATCCTTCGGCAATTAAATTGGTGAGTCCAGCCTCATTCTCCAAGCCAAATCGGCGATGAAGGACGGGACGGCGTAAATCAGTATCGACAAGCAATACCCGCTGACCCATTTCGGCTGCGGCGATCGCCAAATTCAACGCCACTGTCGACTTCCCTTCTGCGGGATCGACCGATGTGACAACAAACGTATTGGTGCGTGTCTCTGAACCCAGCAATCGAATGTTGGTATTAAGAGAGCGGAAGGACTCCAAAAATAATGAAGAGCGATATCGGGCATTTTTGTGGCTCCCGTTACCGTTTAGGGTGCCTTCGATATCTGCCATAATAAATGACTCTTCGCTGACATCATCTTGATTGCGGGTCATTAAACCCGGTAGAGAAAGCTTTTTGGCTGATACGCTACCTAAAACGCCCCCATCCCCAGATTTGTGAACAGGAATATAACCCAAAATCGGAAGTGCAGTGGCGTCTGCCACTTCTTCTGTAGAGTGGAATACCGGATCCAGGCGCTCTAGAATAAACGCCGCAGCTAGCCCCAACACGGCTCCGCCCGTAATGCCTAACGCTAGCGAACGAATGGGACGAGGATAAACCGGATTTTCAGGTAAGAGGGGCGGTGAAATAATTTGCCAGCGTTGTCCTCTCTTGGCTAAATCCAACTCAAGCTGTTGTTCAGCACTGAGGAAGCGTTGGAGATTTTCAGTGGCAATGGATAGAGTTTGCTGTAAGTCAGTAAACCGACGGGCCAAATCGGGCAACTGCTGAACCTGCTGGTTCAGTTGATTCGTTGCTGTGGTCAAAGCGGCTTCACGCCGTTGCAGAATCTGAATCTGATTAGCCGCCTCAATATATTCCTGGTTCAGTTTAAGACGTAACTCGCTGGGTGAAGCGAGGGCTGGCTGTTGGACTGCCGGGAGGTCTTCTCCCAATAAGACATCTGCTTCTTGGCGCAGTAGGGGAAGTAAATTATCGCGCTGCTCTTCCAGTGATTGGATATTGGGTGAGCCCGCTTTAAAAATTGTTGAACGTTCAGCCAGCTCCAGCTCGATTTTTTGCAGCTCGTTCAATAAATTCTGATAGCGGGGCGACTCACTTAAATAGCTAGATGCGATCGCCTCTTCCGGCGCTAGATCCAATTGCGATCGCAACAGTTCAAAATTGGTCTGAGCGGCCTGTCGTTCAACTTGAGTCTCAAAGAGCTGCCGCTCTAAGGTCAACAACTCATTGGATAATTGTCCCGCTTGCGCTTCTGGATCCAGTAAATTGGAGCCTTCGCGAAACTGCTGCAGCTCGCTTTGAAGACCATCCACGCGTGCTCTCAATTGAGGGAGCTGGGCTTTCACAAAATCCAATCCTTGTTGAATTTCCAGCTGCCGATCTTGCAGTGAGTAGTTAAGGTACCCATCCGCGAATTGATCTAGGACAAATTTAATTTGTTCTGGATCTTCGTGCTCGTAAGAAATTAAGAGAATTTTAGAATTTTCGATCTGCTCAACCACAAAACGACCATCATCAATTAGAGATTCATAGTCGACCTCCGGATATTTTTGCTGAATATCTGCGATCACTGGCTCCATCACAAAACGACTAGTCAAAACCTTAATTTGGGTTTCGTAGTCAATGGAGCTAATGAAAGCGCCTAACAAGAGATCGTTCGCGGAACTGGCTTCCTCGGTCGGCTCCCCAATCAACAGCTCAAAAGAATTTTGATATCGCTCCTCTTGATTCAACATCCAAAAATAGGAAAGCGAGGTCACACCAGCAATGACCGCTAAAATCGCGGGCAAGCGGTAGCGAATGACCGACCAAATTTGTCGCAACGTGATGGAATCGTCATCATCACCGAGAACGATCGTCTCGACACCGGTTGACTCTTTGGTCAGGCTGGTCGTGGGCTCACTGCCAAGCCAGGAACGCTCTTCTATATCGGGTTGTTTCATAATCCAAAATTAGTTTTTGCAGAGTCGAAGGTCGTTACAACGCCAACCTATGGCTAACAGCTAAATGCAACTACTTCAGAGGCAATTGGTTGTTTTTCGAGAAAATCCTCAGCTAGTTAACCGTTAAATCAACACTTCGAATGATGCCGAAGATTGTGCCAAAGGGAGTAAGCAATGTTTGAGTGGTATCGGCAAAGCGTGTGAGACCCGAACGACGAACGATAATGACATCGTTATTCTTAAGTGCCGGATTGGTTTCTTCGTTGACAGGGGCTTCCAAATCTAAATCAATTTTGCGCTGGGAAACAGTACCATTCGGGTTGAGTCTGACGAGCTCAATTTCACCTTGGTTAGCTCGCTGAAAAATAAAACCACCGGATGCTAAAACGCCCTGATTAAGAGGAGTATTTGGCTCAACTTCGACAATGCCCGGATTTCTAACCTCTCCAGTAACGGTGATGCGGATATTGGCAGGTGCAAAACTTGCTCTGGCTAAGGTGTCATACTCATCCTGCACAATTTCGGTTGCCGTCGGAATTGAAATAGTATCGCCGGGTTGCAGCACCAAATCTTCGTTGATATCTCCTGTCTGTAATAACTCCCACAGGTTGATCTCAATAACTTGAAAGCCCCCATCGCGAGTTAAACGGCGAACGCGAATATTGCGAACATCGGCCATGGGCTTAATGCCACCGGCAAGCTGGACAGCCTGAGTGAGTCGCGGTGGCTCAAACAAGACGCCTCGTTCAACCAGTCCCCGGTCCGGTTGCTGGGGTTCAATGACGTATGAACCGGGTCGATAGACTTCGCCAACCACAGCGACGTTCACGGGAAGCTGGGTTTGAATGCCAAAATTTGCATCAATCAACTGTCTCGTTTCAGCTGGATTAATTTTGTCTTTGGTGGGGATAAAGATCGAATCGCCATCCCGCAAAGTCACATTTTGATTGAGATTTCCCTGGGCGATGAGGTCCCACAAATCTAATGTCAACATGCGTTCGACCCCATTAATTGAGCGACGCAACTGGACCTGGCGAACATCGGCCGCACCTGTAATGCCACTAGCCTCTCGCAATAGGTCGGTTACTGTAGGGAATTCGTTTTGCTGTTCAATCGCTAAAGTGTAGGTTCCGGGTTTACTGACTTCTCCCGCGATCGCAACTTGCACAGGTCGAGGCGACACCAATACCAAGGTCACAATCGGGTAGCGAAGAAATTCGCCATATCGGCTAGTCAAGATGCGAGTAACCTGATCTAACGTTAGCCCTTCAACTTGGAGTGACCCCACTAGCGGCAAAGTCAGATTACCGTCAACGGGTATCGGATATTCACCACTAAATTCTTCAACTTGGAAAACGTCTAAACGCAGAATATCGCCAGCACCTAGACTGTAATCAGTTTCATTGGGATTGGTTTTCACCACTGTCAAAGGTTGAGATGCGGCAGGTTGGAACCACAAGGGACCTAAGCCAGCGCCAGCGGTCAGGATGACGGTTGATAAAATCCCAACTTTCCTAAGATTGGTTAAGCCCAACATTATTTGTTAAAACGATAATTTTTAAGATTTATTTTGATATTCGGCTTCCCAAACATAACATTGGACCTGCCCTGCGTCACCTCTCATACCAGTACCCCGAGAATTTAAAATGGCTAATCAAACAGGCGCTGATGGCGGTTTATCATATGGTTGGTCAATTTCGTACGACCTTATCACGCCAGAGGCGCAACTGTAGTCTTACGAGAGAACTATTTCGCGCAGATTCGGACTGTTCATGGCGAAAAAGCTGAAATACCCCCACTTAATGGGTTCTAAATGGACGGCTCAGCAGCCCACCTTTGGTTGGCGTCATTTTCAGGTTATTGCGCGCAAGCGTGAGGGCAAGTTTGTGTTTGCTGAACTTCGGGCCTCTTGTGACACTCAGGTGAGATTTTGGATCAATGCTCAGCAGCTTCAAGATAAAACGCTGTGGCAGGCAGGTTGGCAGACCCTTAAAGAAATTCACTCTCCAGAGCGAGATGAGATGATCTTTTTTTGACCTGAAAACCTTTCTTAAATCTAAAAAACACCTACATTAATGAAAGAAGGTTGTGATTGGGTAGGGAGTTAAGTGGGGCAAATGATGCAAGTTGCAAAAGAAGCGGGCCAAGCTAAAACGTCTACTAATGTGGCAATCGCTTTGCGTGAGGTCGCCAAAGATTTCGGCGCGCAGTCTGTTGTTCAAAATTTATCTGTCGAAATCGGCCGAGGCGAGTTGTTTGGGTTACTAGGTCCCAACGGTGCGGGTAAATCGACCACCATTCGCATGATCATTGCCTTGACTCGACCCAGCGCTGGGCAAATAGAGGTGGCTGGTTGGGACGTCCAGCAGTTTCCAGAAGCGGTCAAGCGCAGCATCGGGGTCGTTTTGCAACAAACTAGCGTGGATGGGGATTTATCGGTTTGGGAAAATCTAGAATTTCATGGGCGAATGCACCACATCCCCAATCCGGAGCGACAGGCTCGTATTCGCCGCTGGTTAGATTATGTAGGGTTGAGCGATCGTCGTAATGCTCTGGTAAAAACGTTGTCCGGCGGTATGAAGCGGCGGTTACAGATTGCCCGGGCCCTGCTCCACGAACCGCAGGTTTTGTTTTTGGATGAGCCGACTGTGGGGCTAGATCCTCAAACTCGGCGTCGCCTTTGGGAAATTATTCAGGATCTCAATCAGCAGGGCATGACGATTTTGCTGACCACTCATTATATGGAAGAGGCCGAATTTTTATGTGATCGTATCGGCATCATGAACCAAGGGCAGTTGATTGAATTGGGAACCTGGGGTGAATTGCGATCACGGTATGGACAAGCCATTGCTTTGGGGCAGCGCTCAGAGCAATGGGAGACTCACTTCTTTTCTGATTTGGCAGCGGCCGAAGCATATGTGGATCAATTGTCTGAACGAAAAGGCTGGTTAGTGCGGGACAGCAACTTGGAAGATATTTTTGTCTCATTGACCGGGCAGCAGCTCTAAGGTGCTCGCGCAATGTAGCGTGGTTTTTTGGGTGTTGGGCAAGATCCATTGCGGGACGTTGCCCGGTTATGGTCGTCTGCCATTGAGCCTATATTTTTAGGGAGTAAAAATTACGAACTGTTTCCGGCAAATTCTCGTCTAAGCTCAGAGAACGCTAAGTTTAGAGGCTGACGTGAACTACCTAGGCGACTGCCGGTGCGATTAGCAACCCAGCTCGAAGCGATTTTGTACTTGAAAGGGCAGCCTCTCACCGTTGAAGAACTGGTGGAATATGCAGGAAAAGATCGGTCTGAGGTGGAAGAGGCGCTGTTGGAATTAGTCGATGACTATGCCCATCGCGACAGCGCCTTGGAAGTCTGCGAAACGCCCCGGGGATTTAGCCTTCAACTTTGCGATCACTGTCAATCCTTGCTGGAGTCTTTAGTGCCGGCTGAATTAGGGACTGGTGCCCTAAGAACGTTAGCCGCCATCGCTATGCAGGGACCCATCATTCAAACGGAGCTGATTGAATTAAGAGGGAGTGGCGCTTATGAGCATGTACGTGAATTAGTTGAGCTCGGTTTAATTCGGAAGCGTCGCCAGTCTGACGGGCGCTCTTTTTGGTTGGAAGTCACACCTAAATTTCATCAATACTTTGAATTAGACCCTGAAGCCTCTATGCCGATACAATCTGTCGGCAAAGACCCCGTCGAGGAAGCCGAAAAAGACAGCGATGGGCCTGAAGGACCGCTACTATGAGAAATAATTAGGAACATTACCGGGCAACATTTATGGCAATACCCTCCAATTTTTTCCAGGCTGAGGGCGATGATGTGAATAACTCTCTACTGCAATATCTACAGCAACAAAATCCCGAAATCTTAGCTCAGGTTGCCCGTTCCGCTAGCCCCGAAATCAAACAGATTATTTCTCATAATGTGCGTGGATTAGTGGGTATGTTGCCCGCAGACAATTTCAACGTTCATGTGATGACCGATCGAGAGAATCTTGCCCATCTGCTGGCGTCAGCGATGATGACGGGATATTTTTTGCGCCAAATGGAGCAACGTCGCGACTTAGACGATTCCTTGAGCGGCACCGATACTTTGCCTCGCTCCAACGATAGCGAACTCTGAATCAGAGTTTTTTTGGCCAGCGTTGCTAAGTTGATTGAAGCTTGAAATGGGGCGCCTTTGATGAAAATTATGGGCTCATTCGCAAGAGATTGGTTGCTAATTTATTCATTCATGTTGCGATAAGTTGCCACTGCTGAAGGGGAGATGCGGTTGAGATAGCGAAATATCCAGTATTTCAAGACTGTATCCAGGATGACGGGGAAGGTCGCAATAAACAAAAAATTGAATTCGCGGTTTTCGGGAAGTCCAAAATGGCGAGAGATGCCTTCGAGAATGATTTCCCAGCCGTGGGGCGAGTGATAGCCGACAAAAATATCGGTGAGCAAAATAATTAGAAAAGCTTTGGCGGAATCGCTGAGCCCGTAAACGATTTCATCGATAAAAGATTTCACGACAGCAATTTCTGGCTGACTGAAAAAGATCACCACGGCAAAAGCGACGAGTGAAAACAGATCGGCAAAGACGTTTTCGATTGCGTTCAGACCAGCCTGTCGATATTCGTCTGCGACTTCGTCAGCCCGATGTTGAACGGCTCGGGTAATTTCGTCATCGGTGCGATGGGGTCCAAACTTATCAGGATCTAATAGATTTTGGAGTTCGAGACGGTTACGAAATCGATCTAGCTCTTCCAGAGCCTCCACTTCAAGGTCACGATTGAGAAAGCTAACTTCAGCTGGATTGGCAAAGGCTTGTTCTACAAGGGGCGCGACAATGAGGGCTTTGGAGAGTTGATGAGTCAGCAAAGGCACCACAATCAACACCAGAAAAAACTTAATGGCAATGGTCGTTTTATTGCGAGAGGTTCGAAATTTTCGAATGACTTGCTCTTCGTTGGTTTCGGCGTTGGGGTCAATTTCTTGCTTGATGCGATTGAAAGTGCGCAAAAAAGAACGCGGCAATACGGCGGTCTTATCGGTGACCGTTTCTAGCTCGACGGCAGGTCGATTGCGTTCAGTCTTTTTAACGTCCGGGCTGACGACAACGGCGGGTCGAGCGGTGGGTTCTGCCGGGGCTAATTCTCGGCTGCTTGCGATCGCAGATGAATTAGCTAGCGGCTCGACGATGGCTTCGTAGCGTCCGATAACTTCGTCGATATAGCTTAATTGGCGGAGGATGCGGGTGGTCAGCTCACTGTTATTACCCGCAGGCTGTTTAGACCAGGGCAGGGAGCGCAACCGTCGAAAATCAGCCAGTTTATTCAGCGCAAGTTGACGATTACGGACAACTTCCGCCCGGAAATAGACATAGGCACTGGCGCTATAGGAGCTATTTTTTGGTGCCACCGGTTTCCCTTGAAAATGCTCATCTTCGATCGCTTTGATGGCTAAAGCCGCTTGATAGGCTTGCTCTAGGGCTCTTTCAGAGGAGCCTGTCAGCCATTGCTGAGCAGATTGCCAAAGGTTTGGGGAGTTCATGGGCAGCGGGACGATAAATGCGATCGAAAGCGCCAGGATGTGTGCTCTCGATCGATTGGCTCCCCCTAAGAGTAGCGAATCCTCTAGGCACGGAATTGAGGTCTGTTCAGAATGTTTCCGGGCGTGGAAATCGTTTTGAGCAAAGGCGGAGACTTTTTATGCGATCGCATAAAAAGTGAGATCGTCTCAAGGGGTTTGAACTACCCTGAGTTGACGGTTGCGAAAAGAAGGGAACGAGTGATCGGTGACCATAACTTGGATTACAGGTGTGACGGGCTGTGGTAAAACGGCTCTTCTAACGGAGAAATTTGCGGCATGGGTGGCGGCCATCCAATCCTCAAGTAATGGACAGCCTCAAAATTTACTACCTGGCAGCTTGATTTTGGCAGCAAATGACGACAATCGTCGGGTGCTGGGCGATCGTTTGGTGGAAGCGGTGGCTGGACGATATCCCGTACTCGTAAAAACGCCATTGGGATTCATTGCGGATGAAGTGACCTTATTTTGGCCGCTTATTTTTGAGAAGTTGGCCTTGCCCGCTCGCTTTCCGTTGCGTCTACGTTCGGAAACGGAACAGCGATGGGCAACTCAGCTCTGGTCTCCGCAACTCGATCGTTTAGCGGTTAGTAATCCGGAGCGAATCGTGCGTCGAGTGCTAGATTTGCTGCAATTAGCGGGAGCAGCCGGTATTGAGCGAGAACAGATTCCGGACCGAATGACTGCGGGCTGGTCTGCAGGGAGTTGGCAGGGGTTTTCAGGTCAGTGGTTGACGGCTGAAGGTAGCGGTGGTAGCGAGTTAATCGAAATTAGCGCCCAGGTGGGAGATTGGCTAGAGCGGTGGTGGCAATGGTGTTTGAACCGTGGCTTACTCAGCTATGGCATTATGTACAGTCTTTATTGGCGGTATTTGTTGCCTAATCCGCGCTATCAGGGACATCTAACTCGGCGATTTAGCGGGGTGTTTGCGGACGATGTGGATGATTTTCCGGCGAGTGCGAGATCGCTGTTTGAAACACTTTTAGCGACAGACTGCCATGGGGTGTTGACGTTTAATCCGGAGGGCAAAATTCGTCTGGGGTTGGGAGCTGATCCGGATTTTCTGTGGGGGTTGACTGAGCAGATTACACCCTCGGGAGACATCAGCGAACTTCAACAGCCGGGCGGACTGGCCTCCCAGGTGGCAGAATCGGCGCTCGCATTACTGACCGAATCAAGTTTTTCCTGGGACACGTTACCACCTGTCATACAAGAACTCGGCACCATCTCACGGGCTGAACTACTACGACGAGTCGCAGAAACCATTGTCGGTGCTGTCCAGGGTGACCAGGTGGAGCCTCAAGATATCGCCATTATTGCGCCAGGCTTAGATGATATTGGTCGATATACGCTGACCCGTATTTTGGTCGGTCAAGGCATTCCCGTTGCTGCTATTAATGAACAGCGCCCCTTGATGGCAGTACCTGCTGTGCGCTCGCTACTAACCTTGCTGGCGCTGATTTACCCTGGCTTAGGTCGCTGGGTACAGCGAGATGCGATCGCGGAAATGTTGGTGCTGTTGAGTGATTTGGGCGGAACGGGGTCGGAGTCAGTAATCGCGGCGATTGATCCGGTCCGAGCCGGAATCTTGGCAGATCATTGCTTTTATGTCGATCAGGCCCAGCCACGGCTCTTACCTGCTAAAGCCTATGCGCGCTGGGATCGCTTGGGAGAGCGAGCCGTCACGGCCTACGAACGGATTTGCACCTGGATCACCGATGCCCAGGCTCAGATCGAACAAAAAATATGGGTTACTCCCATTCATACGCTGCATGAAGCCAGTCGAGATTTTTTCTATGGGTTGAGCAATCTACGGGACGAACAGATGTCGGCGCTCCGGGCCCTAGCGGAAACACTGGCCCATTTTTGGGAGGTGGAGCGCCGCTGTCAGTCGGTCGAGCAGGAGGCGTTCCCCCATCCAGAAATGTTGGCGACGTTTATGGACTTGTTGAAAGCGGGTACCATAAGCGCCAATCCCTATCCGGCAAGTCCTCTGTTAGGTCCACCGACCGCAGTGACCTTAGCAACGATTTTTCAATATCGATCTCAGCGCCGGTCCCATCGCTGGCAGTTTTGGCTAGATGCGTCATCCCCGTTGTGGTTAAAGGGCGGGGCAGCGACCTTATTCGGTGCTCCCTGGTTTGAGCGTCTGGGGTCGGGGGGAGTGTGGACTCCGGATGACCAAATGATTGCCGATACAGAGCGGTTAGAGCGAATTGTACGTAATTTGTTGGGCCATGCTACTGAACGGGTGGTTTTGTGTCATAGCGAACTCGGCATCAACGGGACCGAGCAGATCGGACCTCTTTCACCTCTGATTCAAGCCTGTCAAAATGTTGCCGATGCCATCCCAGCCGTGGCAGAGATTCCGTTTTGAATAACTAGGAAATACGCTTGATTTTTTCTATAAGCGCGATAAGTTGACTAGAAAGTGCAAGCAATTTTGAGGAGCTAAGCGGGATGCACTATAGGCTAGGGTTTCTGGGCACTTTGCTGCTGGCCGTGCTGGGCTGGACAACTGCCGTGATCGCAGAACCGACATCTGGCTCTCGTCCCCTGACCTTGACCGTTGTTGAAGACAACTTCTTCGATTTTCAGCTACAAAAATCAGCCAAAAATGCCGACAACGCGGCAGTGGAAGTGACTCAAGGGCCAGAAGACCCCAAAACTGAGTCTGAGCCAGAGGCGGCTAAAGATAGCACAGGAATCTTCGCGCCTACCGCCGACAATTTGGTGATTGGTAGCGGGCAATCAGGCCAGCCCGGAGTCATCTTTGGATTTGGCTCGCTTATTGCGGAACCCACAACGCTTAACGGCTTGACTCGGACGACCGGCCCCGTGCCAGCCCAAAATCAGGTGCTGACGCTCTCTCCAGTTGAACTCTATACCGGCTTCAACTTCAGTGAAAAAAATCGTCTTTTGCTCGAAATCCAGGCGGACCCCCAGGCCGCGAGTGGCGATCTGAGCTACACATTTTCTCCAGAGAGTATTGCGGGTGCTTTCTCCCTCAACGTGTTTACTCAGCGGGCGTTTGCGGGCGTATTTGTAGGGGGCAATCGCGATGTCGAACTATCCGATAACAGGACACCCTGGCTCCATCGCACTGGTGCGGGGTTCGAATATACGCAGGCGGTAAACGACAGTCTCGATATCGCAGCTGGGGCAAATTATCAGCGTGTCACGGTCCGAGATGGCGCATTTAGTCAAAATATTTTTGCCGAAGACGAGTTTGGAAACGCTGTGACGGTCAGCAAAGATGGCAAGGATGATTTAGTAACTCTCAGTTTTGCTGGAGTTTTGAGCAATCTCGATAATCGAGGCTTTCCTACCCGAGGCAATCGAGTGCGTTTTGGGACGGATGTATCTCTGCCGATTACCAATACCGATATCTTTTTTTCGCGAGTCAGCGGTGGCATTGTGCAATATGTTCCGGTGGATTTATTCGGCTTTGGTTCCGGAGAGCGCACCCTGGTGTTTAGCGCTCAAGGTGGC
>JBCDHF010000007.1:0-27727 GCA_038750375.1 Cyanobacteria bacterium P01_H01_bin.15 | reverse complement strand
CTGGTTTTAACATTGACTCCTATTTCTCTCAGCAGTTACCCAGCGCTTAAGTCTATCTCCTCGTTTTTCATTGCTGAAATGCGTTTCATTGCCTGATTCTCAGGCATGTTCCTCCTAAATCTCCTAATAAATTGTCCCGTATGGTTTGCTTCAGAAGCAGCTCCTTGCGGGATTTTCTTTTGGAAAGTTATATTTCTTTCAGCCATTAGGTGTTAGTGATTCTGTCTCTTCATCTACCACAGGAAGCAGATTTCTTTGCCCGCTGAAATAAAACTGGCTGATTTCCCCAATTCTATTAAATCAATTTATTGAAGAAGATCCCCCAAGTCGCTGGCGTCCTCTTTTGTGCCGCTATTCTGAAAACCCTCGTTGCCCTAAAACCATTTATCCTGATAGTCGATCACAATGGCTAATTCAAGTCCGATCAAAAACATAAGCATAAGAATGATGAGGCGATTTACTCGCCGAGATAGTTTTTTGTCTCGCACATTTAGAGAGACAAAAGTATAGATTCGTAGAGATATCGATAATATCCACCAGACAAGTAGTGTCAGCCAACCAGGTCCTGGACCGTAAACAAAAAAACGAAAAACCTCAATATTTTGTCCGCCGTAGGGTGCGATAGCTGCAGCAAACAGATAAAAGAGGAGATAGGCTGAAAATGCTGCTAGTACCAGAAATGTCATAGCCAAGTAAAAGGGGTTTATACAGAAAATATGTCTATGTAAACTCTAAAATGTTGATGCCAAGAAGTCGGCTCTGTTTAATCTTTGAACGAAGATAGCAAGCTATTTCTGTTAGATAGTAGTTAGATACCAATGAGTAGAATCGAGCTATAACCTCAGAATGCTTACGCAAAATTCAGATAAGTCTCTTTTGAATAATAGTCATTGTCAGCTATTGCTCATAGGTATTCCAATGATTCCAATCTCTAATACCGATAAATCTAATTTACCCTTAAAACATAAATACTGAATACACCTAGCGCGGTACCTATAGGAATAAATGGAAGGGAAATAATTGCAAAGAACCAGAGAATTGTATTAGGCTTCATTCTTCGCCAAAAGAGGGCTGCGATAAAGCTTAGAAGACAGCATCCAAGCAGCAATAATGAAATTTTCGGAAAAGCTCCTGCACTTGCATTTTTCAACTCTTCGGCTAACAGCCCTCGCGGTTCATAGAAAAAAAAGCGATCTATAGTAACCACAAGAAGGAGAGAGGCGCATATTCCACTCACGATAAAATACAAATTGCTCAGAAGTTGACAAAATTTTGCTCTCATTATCTCTACGTGTTATCGCGTTAGAAATTTACGATAGCAATTTACGATATGTATCATGCCTGGCTATAAGTCGGTTTTCGGTAGATCCGTCCTGCTCTCAAAATCACCGGAGCGCTTCAGATTAATATTTCTCGGCTACCCACTATCTCCGTAACAGAGCAGTAAGCTGCCGGAAATCAGAGATCTTCTGGGATTCCCCACACCCCACGCTATATATTCTTCTCGCGTAGTGGGTGGACAAAAATTACGCATGCGCTTATTCTGCGCAAAAATTATCACTGTTCTTGTCATCAGGATTCAAAACTTGAATGATGAAATCAGATGCGAGATTGAATAGGACGGGATGAGGCATGGATTAGGAAGGATTATTAGATGAAATCGAGCTGATAACGAGCCCACTTGTATCATCCTGCTGTTTTTGCAACAGAAACGAAAATCCCTATTGCACTTCGTTGCAGCTATGCTCTACCCCCCTATTTGGTCGCTCCCTCCCTAACCACTTCAACTGTCGCCGAGCACAACGTATCAAGCTGTGTATTCCCGATGATGAAAGGTGGCATTAGATAAATCAATCGACCGAACGGACGCAACCAAACACCGAGCTCAACGAATCGACGTTGAACCGAACGCATCGCTACCGGCGCGTCCAATTCCACCACACCGATAGCACCTAGCACTCTGACGTCAGTGACTCCAGGGAGGCTTTGACAGGGTTCGAGACCTGTTTTTAATAAACGCTGGATACGAGCGATATTTGCTTGCCAATCTCCGTTTAGCAATATATCGATACTGGCGTTAGCAATAGCGCAAGCGAGTGGGTTTCCCATGAAAGTGGGACCATGCATGAATACACCCGGATCGCCTTCTGAGATGGTTTGAGCCACTTGTTCACTGGTGAGAGTGGCTGCTAGAGTCAGGTAACCACCCGTTAACGCTTTGCCGATGGTCATGATATCTGGAGAAATTCCTGCATGCTCGCAAGCAAATAATTTCCCAGTGCGCCCGAAACCAGTAGCAATCTCATCGGCAATCAACAAGACGTCATACGTATTGCATAACTCTCTAACCCGCTTTAACCATTGAGCCGAATAAAAACGCATGCCGCCAGCACCTTGTACGATTGGCTCCAAGATTACGGCAGCAAGCTCGTCGCAGTGCTGCTCCAACAATTTGCCAAACTCAGCAATGTCCTCATCAGCACAGGGCTCCCCAAAGCGCGGCGTCGGTATCGGTGCGAACAGTTGCCGTGGCAGCACGTCGGAAAAGATATGATGCATACCGGTCACAGGATCACAGACAGACATAGCATCGAAAGTGTCGCCATGATAGCCGCCGCGTATGGTAAGAAAACGAGTACGGTCCGGTTGTCCTGAAGCGCGTGCAAACTGCAAGGCCATTTTCATTGCCACCTCGACTGCAACAGAACCCGAATCACTCAGAAAAACATACTGCAAAGGCTCTGGGGTTAAGGTAACTAGCCGTCGGATCAAGGATATGGCTGGCTCGTGCGTCAAACCACCAAACATCACGTGGGACATGCGCCCAAGCTGTTCGATCGCGGCTTGATTCAGTACCGGATGATTGTAGCCATGTATTGCGCACCACCAGGAAGACATACCGTCAATCAGTCTGCGTCCATCCATCAGCTCGAGCAAACATCCTTCTGCGCTACTGACTGGATAAACTGGGTCGCGGTCTATCGTCGATGTATAGGGATGCCAGGCGTGGGCCGCATCATAGGTAAGAAGTGTGTCTGGTGTCATTAGGGAAGTAGGTATTGAATTTCTATATTTGGATATGGATTATCTGCATTTCGTTAAGGTTGACGACTTTTTCCCTGCTCCGTTACAAAGTTAGCGGGGAAACAGAGAAATGTTACTCTGAAGCGTTCCTCCGGCTCAGGTGCTTAGCACTGAATCTATCGGTAGGTAGAGGAAGATATTGCCAACTTAACGGTGAGTCTCGAAAAAGAGGCGCTATTTTTTAGTTAAACTCTCTTGTCGACTAATTACGCTACGGCCGCTATCCTCGTCAATTCTCTCCAGCTTTCAAATCGCTGACTCATATTTTCTCAATATTCAGTGTTGCTGTTTTCAGGGATGAGAGAGAATAAGGGAGAAACAGCAGAGGAAAGTCCCCATGGAATGCCCAGAATGCAAATCAACCCATGTCCGCAAAAATGGCATCCGCCGGGGTAAACAGAACCACATTTGCGTGAACTGTGGTCGTCAATTCGTCGAACGGCCCCAGACCCATCGGGGCTATAGCGATGACGTCCGTCGCATCTGTCTTCGCATGATTGTAAATGGCATGGGCTATCGAGGTGTTGAAAAGGTAACTGGGATTAACCACACAACTGTCCTGAGATGGCATCGTCAAGTGGGTGAACGACTACCCGATGCTTATGAAGGAGAGCAAATTCCCAAAGTGGGCGAACTCGATGAATTGGAAACTTTTGTGGGTAAAAAAGCGGCGAGACCCCGCGTCGCCATAAGGTCTGGGTCTGGACAGCAGTAGACCATTTCCGGGCAGGAATACTGGGCTGGGCGGTGGGAGACCATAGCGCTGAGACCTTCGAACCTCTCTGGGACGAGATTAAGGAATGGGACTGCTATTTTTGGGTGAGGGACGGCTGGAAGGTTTACCCCGGTTTTATTCCCGAGGGAGACCAGATAGTCAGCAAGACATACATGACCAGAGTGGAAGGTGAGAACACAAGGCTGAGGCATTATTCTGGCAAGGTTGCATCGGAAAATGCTGTGTTATTCGAAGTCCCTGGAGATGCTCAAGCATGGAATTAGGTTGTTAATCCACTATCTCAAATTTGAAGATGTGCCTGTTCCTCCTCGTTCCTCCCCAGTTTAAGCAACGCCAGGATTGTTAAATAGACCAACGTGCGGTTTGGCAAAAAATTAATTTGAGTGTGACTGACTCTGTCAAAATTTTTATATTGATATTGTATTGAGCCATGATTTTTACAAGAAATCTGATCGGGTCATTGATCGGATTGAGTTTAGTCGCGTGTCAAGTTTCGGAGCCAGAAACTAGAGAGAGTGCGCCGGAGCCTGAACCGGAAAAAGTTGAAATGGCGGCGCCCCTTGAGCCCATTAGTCCCGAGGACCAAAAACAAGCAGCGGAACTCCGGGTAGCAGGACTACAAATACGGGGACAGGGAGATTTATCGACTGCGATCACAACCTTTCAAGAATCGGTTGAACTCGACCCGGATAACTTGTCTGGACAGCGTCTATTAGGCTGGACCCTGCATTTGGCGGGTCAAGAGGCTGAAGCCGAGAAAGTTTTATCGGAAGCGAGTTTGGCAAATCCGGAAGATGTTGAAACCCTTAATGCCCTGGGCATCGTTTATTTATTTCAAGGAGAATTAGACGCTGCAATCGCAGAACTGAAAGCCGCGATTGAGGTAGATCCGGAAAATGAAATTGGTCACTACAATCTGTCCTTGGCTTATCAGCGGATTGGCGACTTAGAAAATGCGATCGCGCATGGTGAAACGGCGACTATTTTGGAGCCGGACAATCCCCACCCCTGGGTGGCGCTAGGGTTAGCCCACTGGTCCCGAGGCGACACAGAGCAAGCCCAAATAATTTATCTAAACGCCGTGCAACTCGATGCACGGTATGGGCAGATCAGCTATTTACCAAATCTCAAAGTCGCGGGTTTTAGTGATTCCCAAATTGCCGAAATTGACGCCTTATTAAGGACATTGTTTTAGGCAGTGCAGGACGCTACTGGTTCGACTTTAGGTTTTTCGACTTTAGGTTTGAGGGGGCAAATCGCTTAATCTCGACAAGTTGAACCCTTGCCGCCTACGATAGAACCCGAATCAGAGTTGAAATGCCTATTCATCTGCTAGTGACAGATCGCTCATCTCAAATCAACCTTTAGCGTCAAGTGCTGAGCTGTGGCTGGGGTGCAGGGGCATAATCTTTCAAACGCAACTGGTAGGCTGAAACGGACATTATGAGCTTCTTATCCGGCAAGAAAAAACCCAATAAACAAGCGCAGCGGGCAAAACAGTGGGCTGCGAAGCAAAAGTCGCAGCAGAAAAAACGCCGCGAACAAGTCGCCAAAAAGCGCTCTAAAGCTACTCAAGCCAGAAAGAAAGAGCTATCCTCTCAACAAAAGCAGGCTACCAAGAAGAAACGGAAAGCAATCAAATTAGGACCAGTGGAAATTGCGGCCATTATTTTTGTCCTTTTGGCGATCGCAATGATTGGCGCGATGGTGCTGCTGCTGCTTTAATCAGTCACGCTTGGTCAAACTGCCGAGTCTAGGCAGACTGTAGATGAGCTGTGGCGCTGAACTGGTGACTTAGACCAAGGACGATGGCTCATCCATCACCACTCTGGGCTGCAAAATCGGCGTTTCGAACCCAGCCTTAATTTCGCCGACGCCACAAAAGCAGCCATTATTGATCACGCTAACCGCTGGCGCTAAAGTCATGGTCGGCTCTAAGCTCAGTCGCTGCCCATGAAACCAGCGTGTAGTCAACTCCGCATCTAGTTCCACTTGGGGTAAGTGTGCCAATAGATCCAACGGTTTTCGGACATGACCTTCTACCCCATCCTCTGCTAACTGCTCTAAGGAAATTGCGCTCTCTGCCGAAAGCCCACAGCTCAGAGTGCGCCTCAGTTTTGACAGGGTAGCGCCCGTCTCCACTTTCTCGCCGAGATCTCTTGCGATCGCACGAATATAAGTTCCCGGTCCGCAAGTTACGTCGAGCATAAGTTCCGGGTTTGTGGGGTCTCCTCGCCAGTCAACAACTTCGAGTTGATGAACCTCTACCGGCCGAGGCTCAATGTCAATGGGCTCTCCTGCACGAGCTAGTTCATAGAGTCGTTTCCCGTCTTGATGGAGGGCGCTGTAAGCGGGTGGAATTTGATCGATGGCACCGATAAATTGGGGGAGGCAAGCTTTAACCGCCGCTAAGGTCAGCTCCGGACAGGCTTGCTGCGTTAAGATTTCGCCCTCAAGATCATCCGTGGCAGTCCGCAGTCCAAAACGAACGATTGCCCGATAGGCTTTGACAGTGGGGAGATAGGGCAATAATCGCGTGGCTTTGCCTAACGCGATGGGTAGTACCCCGGTTGCCGCCGGATCGAGCGTGCCGCCATGACCCACTCGACGACAGTGCGCTAAACGACGCACCTTGGCGACACAGTCGTGGGAAGTCAAACCACTCGGCTTATCTAAATTTACAATTCCTAACACAAAGCCCTTACTGGTCCAATTCGCTTTCGTATCTTAGCGAGCAGCACTCTTCAATTCAGGACCGAACGCTATTTTTGTTTTTTCCCCATCCAGTTCTGTAAGGCTCGCGCTCAAATTTTTACAGTTGCTGGCCCGATCTGGATAGGAATATACACTCATCTCGCGGTATGATCAAAAACGTTGCCGCACCCTAAGACTATTCTCTTTGGAAAAACCAGGGTCCATAGTGTTACAGGGAAGCGATGAATTATGGCGGCGTGTTCGAGCGTCTGCGGTAGTCCCTCTGCTCAGGCAATATTTAATATTGATTCGAGCCTATATTAAACGTGTTAAACACCAAGGGCAAGATTTTAGTCGTTGATGATGAGATTGCGGTCCGTCGAATCCTCAGGACTCGCCTTGAAATGGCTGGCTATGAAGTCGAAACGGCTGGCGATGGGATCGAAGCAATCGCGCAGTTTAAAGCCACGTCCCCAGATCTGATTGTTTTGGATGTCATGATGCCGAATGGCGACGGCTATCATGTTTGCCAAGAGATCCGCAAGGTCTCAGACGTCTCGATCATTATGTTGACGGCTCTATCTGATGTTGCGGACCGCATCACGGGTTTGCAGTTTGGCGCGGATGATTATTTGGTTAAGCCATTTTCCCCCAAGGAGTTAGAGGCGCGCATTAATACGATTTTGCGCCGGGTGAAGCGCACATCCTTTAATGGTGAAACCTTGGCGGGCATTATCCAAGCTGGCGTTTTGCAAGTTGACTCGAACCGGCGTCGTGCTCAACTCGGCGATCGCAATTTATCGCTAACAGATTTGGAATTTAACTTGCTGCAATTGCTGGTGAGTCGAGCCGGATCTGCCGTCAGTCGCTCGGAGATTTTGACCGCAATTTGGGGCTATGTGCCGCAACGACATCAAGATCTGCGGATTGTCGATGTGTATGTGTCGCGGCTGCGCTCTAAAATCGAAACCGATCCTAAGCATCCTGAATTTATCATCACAGAACGCGGGACCGGTTACTTATTCCGACGGCTTAACAGCATTCCCCAAGCGGCACCGACTTGAGTAACCGTTTGTCTGGCCGCTTCCAATTAAAATGTCTGACCGTTCCACCCCCACATAGGACGCCGCACATCGACGAACTCGATGTAGGTTCGATCTTGCGGAACATCTAAGCCCGTTTCGATATGCTTGCAAAAAGCTTGGCTCATAGCCGTCGTTTGTGCAGGCGTCATTTGACCAATACTTTTAATTTCAATTAAGCAAGCCGGAGTGCTATCTCCGCCGAACGTGATTTGGGCTTGGGGCTCAAGCGCCGCCATCACGTAGCTTTCCGATTTACCGAGTTGGGATGCGAGTTCTTTAGAAAGTTTTTTCAGTAGGACGTCCGCCGCAGCAGGTTCCGGGGTCGATGCAGAGGTCAAAACACGAATTAATGGCATAGAGTTAGACAGTTCTTTCAACGATGATAGAGAACATAGTAATCCGTCGTCGTGCCCTTCACTCTCAGAGCGGGGAGGACTGTTTATCTCCTTCACCAGATCGCTTTGGACACTTCTTTTGAGTTGCCAAATGTTTAACTCGTTCTGGCGCGCAGCGGCTTCCCATCGAAAGGAGACGGCCGCCATACCAAACACTTCTGCTCGAACCGATGTCCTTTTCCCAAGCCGCAGCCCCTCTCATCGCCCAGCTCCAAAAATCAGCCGGTCACTCTGGAAGCGCATTTCATACGCCGGGTCATAAACAAGGACGCGGTGCGAGTTCCCTTTTGCGATCACTAATGGGGGAACGAGCGTTACTTGCCGATCTACCAGAACTGCCAGAACTAGATAATTTATTTGCGCCGAATGGCGTTATTCGAGAAGCTCAGGCATTAGCAGCGGAATTATTCCAGGCGGAGCACACGTTTTTTTTGGCTAATGGCTCTACTTGCGGGGTGATGGCGGCCATCTGGGCGACCTGCGGCGAAGGCGACAAAATTTTGCTGCCGCGAAATATTCATCAATCTGCGATCGCCGGCTGTGTGGTTACGGGGGCACAGCCCGTATTTTTGACGCCAGCTTATGACTCAGCACAAAATCTCGTGGGGGGTGTGGCGGCGGAAACGGTTGCGGAAGCGTTAGTTGCGCATCCGGATGCGAAAGCGGTGATGATTTTAGCACCGACCTATCAAGGAATTAGCCCCGATATTGCTGAAATCGCAAAACGAGTTCATCAGTACAATATTTCGTTGCTTGTCGATGAAGCTCACGGGGCACATTTTGGGTTTCATCCTCGGCTGCCTCCACGAGCGCTGGATCTCGGCGCGGATTTAAGTATTCAATCGACCCATAAAACCTTAAGCGCGCTGACTCAAGGGGCAATGCTGCATGTCAAAGGTGATCGCATTGCGTTGAACCGATTAAAAACGGGACTCCAGCTTTTTCAGTCCACCAGTCCCAACTATCTAATCCTGGCGTCTTTAGATGCCGCCCGACAGCAGCTCGCGATGTCGAGGGCTGACGAAATGGCTAAAGCGTTGACGCTGGCAGATTTTGCACATTCACAGCTCGCTGAAATCAAGTCCCTGGCGGTAGTCTCTTTGCCGTCGGGGATATCCGGATTTCAGTCTTTGGATCGCACCCGTTTGACCGTTCGTTTTCCAGGCTTGTCTCTCGATGGATTCGAGATCGATGATATTTTGCACGGACAGTTGGGTGTAACGGCGGAACTTCCCCTACTGGATGCATTGACGTTCATTCTTTCTCTGGGCAATTCAGAGGCGGACATTGAAAAACTCTTGGCGGCTTGGCAATACTTGGCACAAAACTATCCGGGCACTAGAGAAACCGGTGCCCAGCAACCGGTTTCTCTGCAGTCCTTTAGTCTGCCTGAAGTCACACCGCGACAGGCCCTACAAAAAAACACAGTGTCGGTGCACTTACTCCAAGCCCAAGATCGCATTTCTGCCGAGCTCGTATGCCCGTACCCTCCCGGCATTCCCGTTTTACTCCCTGGAGAGCGCATTACCGTAGACGCGATCGAAAACTTGCAAACCTTAAAACAGCAGGGATGCGTCGTTACCGGTGCCCAAGACGAGAGCCTGAAAAATTTGCAGGTATTGGCCTAAAAGGTGCGGCTTTATCGACTAGAGATGTGGGCTGCGATCGCAGATAATAAAGGCGATGTTTACCTTTTCTTTAGAAAAATCATGGCATTACCGACAAATCTTACAACCCTTGAGGGTGCGCCTTTACCCGCTGCAGACTTAGAAAACAAAGTTATTTTGTTCGTCAATGTCGCCAGTGCCTGTGGACTGACTCCCCAATATTCTGGCTTGGTTGAACTCGACAAAAAATACAGTGATCGCGGCTTCAAGGTTGTCGGCGTTCCTTGTAACCAGTTCGGCAAACAGGAGCCCGGCAGTCCTGAAGAGATCAAAGAATTTACGGCTAGCAAGTACAACGTCGAATTTACGTTGTTAGAAAAGCAAGACGTCAACGGTCCTAACCGCAGTCCGCTTTACACCTACTTGGTTAAAGACGGCGAAGACATTGAGTGGAACTTCGGCAAGTTTGTTGTCAGTCGTGATGGTGAAGTGCTTGAGCGCTTTGACCCTCAAGTCGCACCGGATGATGCTGGACTCGTTGCTGCGATTGAAAAAGCCTTGGGTTAGATTCATTTAGTCTTCCACCCAACAGACCACCTTCGGCTATTGGAGGTGGTTTTTTAATATTTGTGTGATTGAGCAGTTATAGCAACTGCCACCTTTATAAGGGGGTGGTTGCGTGCGAGAACGCGTTTAAATTAGGCAACTCAAAATCAGAAGTGTCCTAAGCATTCTGGCGAAAGCCATAATTTCGATTTACAAGAATGCGAGTATTGACACTAGAAAAGCTGCACCAAAGCAGAGCTAACGTAGACGCTCACTTCTAGCGTTAAACACTGTCATTTTTCTAGCCTAACTGCTTATACCCAACCCCAACATCCTGCCCAGAATAGTTCCTTGCTCTGGGAAAGGGGGGCTCGAAGTTAAGAGTCAGCGAGGCTTCACCCAGCATTGCCTCACTCGGTGCCAAAGCTGAAGCAAGAGCGGGATTGAAGAATGAGAGACCCCACTGTGATCACAAAAGACGTTTGCCAAGATCAGTCTGACATAAAAAAACATCCTCAAATGCGAAAGAGGATGTTGATATGTCGTAATTCAGGAAACTGTCTGAAACGATTAATGGCTAGGAAAGGGTTTTGCGACGAGACCAAACCCCTAAGCCCAACACAAACATTGTGCCCAGGATCGTCCCGGGCTCTGGAACCGTCTCATGGGGAAACTCGAACTCTAGATCGATAACAACATTGGTCACTCCAATCCCCACGAACGGGTCGGAGGGGGTGCCAAGGAAGGGATTGCTAAATCGAACGCCTAAGGTGCCATCATTACCAGGATTACCAAACACGGCGTCAATAGCGTTAGAAATGTCAAATGTACGATTTTCCGGTGGAATCGGCAGATTGGGGATTGGAGGTGCAATGCTGCTAACACCGCTGATAACCGGAATCACCAAGGAACCAGAAGTTAGTGCAATATTAATATTCCCCAGTAAATCTAAAGATAAAGAGGCATCTGTCAAAAAAGGGATGTTGCCTGAAATATCTGGAGAGGGAAGGGATGTGATGCTTGTATTGAACGGAAGTAAAAAGTAGTCGCTAGTGAAACCCGGTAAGGGGTTAGTGCCTGCGGCTATTCCTTGGACCGGACCAGCCGGGGGTTGAGTAGAAATAGGCGGAGCAGACTGCAAAAAGCCGCCCGTTGAAACAATGTCATCCCCAGGAGTGACTTCGATTAGAAAGGGAGTTCCCGGTTGTCCGGGGGCTATGAGATCATTCGGAATAGGGATCCTGACTTGCGTAACGATGCCAGAAGCCGCAGCAGGCAGAGAAAGAACAAGAGGCGAAGCAAAGGCTGCAATGCCCAGAAAACTAAATTTCATTTGAGGCAGAGGTTTTTAGATTTATTGTGATAAACTACTGACTTTTAATACAAAAGGCACATAAATGTCAAGTGTTGACAGTGCCTCTTGACTTAATCTGATTGGCGTAAGTATTGGGGCAAGGCGTAGAATTTAGCTCATGCCCACCCCGGAAGTGCCCAAAATGGAGTCTGGATGCTTTCAGCGGAGGGGGAGTAATTGAAACCCTCAAGAAATATGTCGTTCGGAGCTCCATCACCAGATAAATTAACGCCATCTACATCAATTTCATTCTCGAATGAACGAACGGAATCATGATGCCCTGAGATTCACCAGATAATTTTTGGTGCTCGCAAACGGGGGTAACTAAATTCCATCAAGCAAAGTGTACTTGGGTAACGATGTTTTGCGAGCATGCAACAAGAGATTGTCTTTTGTTGGATTTTTTAATGAACCAATTTCAAAATATTCGTTAGATTAAGCACACATTGAATTAGATTCTGCTGTAATTTAGACTCCGCGTTGATGTTGGCTGAAATCATTTGGCGCGATCTTCTGATTGTCCACCAATACTTCCTGGTGACTAATCAATTAAGGATCTTCAAAATTACATCAATTTAGTCTGCTGATAGGAAGCAACCGCTATGACCAAGAAGAGAATTGGTTTATTAACCAGTGGCGGAGACTGCGCCGGTCTCAACGCTGTTATTAGAGCTGTCGTTAATCGCGCGATTCGTACCTACGATTGGGAAGTTTTTGGGATTCGGCAAGCGACCCATGGATTAATGGCAGATCCCCCAGAGGCATTAGTGCTTGATATCAAGCAAGTGTCGAATCTGTTAACCGCCGGTGGAACCATGTTAGGGACCACCAATAAAGGAGACCCCTTTGCCTTTCCGATGCCTGATGGTAGCGTCATCGATCGCTCAGAAGAAATTATTGCGGGCTATCATCGCCTAGGCCTAGACGCCATGATTGGTGTAGGTGGTGACGGGAGCTTAAATATCTTGCGTAAACTCGCTCAGCAGGGCAACCTCAACCTTGTCGGTATTCCCAAAACTATTGATAACGACGTTGGCATCACCGAGCACTCTGTGGGATTCGATACGGCCGTCAATATTGCAACAGAGGCCCTCGACCGCCTCCACTTCACTGCCGCTAGCCACAGTCGTGTCATGATCTTAGAAGTCATGGGTCGCGATGCCGGTCATATTGCGATGAGTGCCGGGATTGCGGGCGGTGCTGACATTATCTTAATTCCAGAGATTCCTTATAATCTGACTTCCGTATGTCGCAAGATCTTAGATCGCGAATCCCACGGCAAAAATTATTCGCTCGTAATTGTGGCTGAAGCGGTTAAAACCGAAGCCAACGAAACAGTGACCCAAACCAACAGCTTGGGGCAATGCCGCCTAGGGGGGATTGGTCAATATCTCTCGGAGAAGATCTGCCAATATACCGGTGCTGAAACACGGGTAACGGTTCTTGGTCATGTGCAACGAGGCGGAACCCCCTCCCCAATCGATCGTTTGGTGGGAACCGCGTTTGGGGTAGCCGCAGTAGATCTCATTGCCGAAGAGAAATTTGACCGGATGGTCACTTGGCAGTATCGACATGTCGAAAGCGTCCGGTTGGCAGATGCTATTCGTAAAAACTCGACGGTCAATCCCTATGGGACTCTCGTTCGCACAGCGAAAGGCATGGGTATCTGTTTAGGAGATGAGTAAGTCCCGGTTGTCCTAAGCATTGAAGAATAGGAAAAACCGGGAATCAAACTAGAGGCTCCTCGAATGACCTCGCTGTAATTCCTGGCAAATCGTTGAAAAGGGTTTCGTCCACAATCGTATGCAAAACCATAAATACAATGAATGTTGGCGCCAATTTGTCGGGAATTGTCAGCTATCACGGACAGGCTCTTACTATAGACTGGTTGGGAAATAAGCAGAAAAAACAGCTGAAACGCTCACTAGGAAAGGCTTTTGACCTCTTTTTGGCTGGAATCCCTGTAAGCTATTGCTCATAGGCGTTTCAGCGATTCTATCGTCTATTTCCCAACAACTCTTAAAGAAAATAATTCCATTGGGGGCACTACATCCCGATGACTGCCTACATATCGAAAAACCATAAGTAACTATCCAAGAGCTTTCTCGTATATCGGCAAATCTGTTCCGGATGTTGAGAAGGCTGTTGAATTTTATGGCACAGTTATGGGCTGGTATTTGATTATGAAACCAGCTGTAATTTCTGAAGAGTCCGAAACACCTATCGGTCAGATGTGTATTGATGTCTTTGGGTCTGGCTGGGGCTCATTCAAAATTGCGCACATGTCCACCGGCGATAGAATTGGCATGGAAATGTTGGAGTTCAAAAATAAAGAGAAACCAAAGGATTTCGAGTACTGGAAAACGAGCACATTTCGTTTTGGTGCACAAGATCCAGATATTGGGAGTCTTGTAGAGAAAATAGTGGTTCGTGGAGGTAAGTGAAGAGGTCCATCCGTGAGTACTATCCAGGTGAGAAGCCCTACAAGATAGTTTATGCCGAAGAGCTAATTCGGAATAATAATTTGAAATTTACTCTCGCAGCTATTAGCCTACTTTCCCGCAAGGAGCGTATTATAAGTACTTGGCATTGGCAGATTAGAGGTTTCAGTAAAGGCATTTTTGAGTTTTTGTCGATGAATTGGCTTAAGAATTTATCTCTTATCAAATTTATCTCTTATCAATTGACGCGATTCAACTAAATTTGAGGAAATATCGCCGCTCCCAAACCCGCTCCTTTTTCCTCAAGCCCAATTGAGGCTGAGACTTAGCTGCACCCTGGTCGTTATAACCAATGCCACACAACCTTTTTACTGATCTCTGTCACCTGTGTGTTCATAGGCTGGAGAAAGATCCTTGAATTTAAAATGTGACATGGATCCAGCGTTTGTTGTTAAGCTCTTGTCAAAGTAATACCAAATTGAGAAAGAAAAGCGACGTATGGTAGAAGTAGTGAATTCAATCGTATCCAGTGTGGTTGAATGAGCGGCGTAATGAGAACTGAAATTAATGAAAGCCCAGAAGAATTAGAGAAACTACTAAAGGAGCATAGAGAATCGCATGTCCATGAACGATTACAAACCCTGTACTTGATTAAGGCTCGCCATTTCACAATCACGGCAGTAGCTCAAGCCTTAGGCAAACATCGAGCAATCATTCAACGCTGGCTGGCGGAGTACCGAGAAGAGGGGGGACTGACAGCATTATTGGACCAGTAGCGCCGAAGAGCAGGCGTCCGCGAGTGATTCCAGAATGGGCGGTGCGGAGCTTGGAAAAGAAATTACAGGAGCCAAACTGCGAGAGTGAGCGTTACACCCAAGTGCAGCAATGATTGCAGACAGAATTAAGTCCTGAGAGAACTACCCATTGGGAAACCCAAGAAAGTTCTATGGCTGCTGGTAATATTTTCTTTGTCTCAGAGTCGACGCACCGTTATTTTCCTCATCCTCTCTCTCGATTATGAAGAAACAGGATCTCAGCGCCTGATTCCTCTCGCGTTTGAACTCAGATCGCGAAGCATCTCCCTTAGAAAATTGAAATATCTCGGTTTTGGGCTGTTCCGTTCTTTTCCGACGCTTACAACCGCCAACAATTTTTTGATACGAAATTAGGTCTTGACTCCTTAGATCGTTCCTAAATTTGTGCTCCCAATACCCGTAGACCTGGCTCTTGTCTTGATCCAGTTTATGGCAGGGGACGCTCGTGACTTTCCGTTGCGATTTTAAGCTATTCGTTTCTGTCTGCCGATGGAACCTAGAACAACTCAGTTGGTCAGCTCGAAAAGACCGGTTGCGTACTCGCTCACCGGGGCGATTGTGATAACCTGTGGCAAATTTCGGACGAGGGACGAGTGATGAGTAAGTTGTGTGTAGGGCTATTATTTGGAGGCTGTTCCGGGGAGCACGAAGTTTCCATTCGCTCTGCCGCCGCCATTCATAACGCACTCCAAGCCCCGGATAATCAAGCTAAGTACGACGTGCTGCCGGTTTATATCCAGAAAGACGGTAGTTGGCTGGCTGGCTCAGTTGCCCAGAGTGTGTTGGCCTCCGGTGAGCCGTTGCCCACTGGAGAAAACACGTCTAAACGCTGGCAGTTACCTCCCGAAGTGAGTAAGGTCGAAGTATGGTTCCCTATTTTACACGGTCCCAATGGCGAAGACGGCACCATTCAAGGCCTTTTCAAACTTATGCAAGTGCCCTTTGTCGGTAGCGGAACCCTCGGTTCAGCTATGGGCATGGATAAGCTCGCCATGAAAGACGTGTTTGCCCAAGCTGGTCTAGCTCAGGTCGATTATTGTGCCGTTACGAGATCGCAAGTGTGGTCTGGCCCCTGTGTCTTTCCCAAACTTTGTGACGAGATTGAAGTGAAGCTCGGTTATCCTTGCTTTGTGAAGCCCGCAAACCTGGGGTCTTCGGTGGGGATTGCAAAAGCGAAAACGCGTAGTGAGCTGGAAGCTGCTCTGGATAATGCCGCCAGTTACGACCGTCGCATCATCGTCGAGCAAGGGGTGCAAGCCCGAGAAGTGGAGTGTGCCGTGTTAGGTAATGATGAGGTCAAAGCTTCTGTTGTGGGCGAAATCACATTTGATGCTGATTTCTATGATTACGAGACAAAGTATACAGACGGCCGCGCAGCCTTACATATCCCTGCTGATTTACCAGAGAAAGTTGTTGCGCAAATTCAGGAGCTATCGATCAATGCCTTTAAAGCGCTCGATTGCGCGGGGCTGGCCCGAATGGATTTCTTTTATGTCGAGTCAACCGGTGAAATTTTAATTAATGAAGTTAATACCCTGCCTGGGTTTACCTCTCTTAGCATGTATCCGCAACTGTGGTCCGCTAGCGGCATCCCTTTTGCTGAGTTAGTTGATCGTTTGGTGCAATTAGCGTTGGCTCGTTTCCGAGAAGAAAATCCGTCCTAAGGTTTTTTTCGACGATATCCAATTACAGAATATAAGTCGACTGGTCTCTCCTATTTCTCGTCCGGTACAAGGTCATCTGGCTCATCAAGGTGCTCAGAGGCATCACGATACAAATTAAAGATATGTTGATCTTTAAGTCCGTAAATGACGTTGCGCCCTTGCTTGAAGTAACGAACCAGTCGAGCGTTTCGTAAGAGCCGTAGTTGATGAGAAACGGCTGAATCTGACATGCCGACAACTGAGGCTAGCTCACTCACTCGCATGGACTGCATGGCGAGTGCCGATAAAATACGCCAACGATTCGGATCGCCCAGCACCGCAAAAAATTCGGCCATGCGCTGAGCCTTTTCCAAACTTAGGATTTGCTGGATCGGTGGATCGACATGCTCGTGAGTACATGGCGGAGTATCAAGCCGGGTTGGGGGTAGCGAAGGGTCGAATTGCTCGGGATTCATGCGAGTGAAGGCTTTTCAGTTAATTCAGTGATTTTCAACGAAAAACTAGATTTGATCAAATATATACATGAACAGTTGTTCATGTGTTAGTGTTGACTCAAAACAAATAAACAATAAGGCGGCAGTTCGCTGTTCGCCTTCAGTTCATCCAACATAGCTATAGGAGCTCTTCTGATGATTTCTGTTACCCAAATGAAATGTGCTTGTCCTTCCTGCGTTTGCATTGTTGACGTCGCGTCAGCCATTAAGAAAGATGGCAAAAACTACTGCAGCGATGCTTGTTCTGCTGGGCATCCCTCTGGTTCTGGTTGTGGTCATGAGGGCTGTGGCTGCGATCACTAAGTCCTTTGTTCTAATTAGGCTTATTGCGTCTGAAAGTTTTAGGTGCTGCTCAATGAGGACGGCTATTTGAGCGGCTGGGCTGGCGTGATTGCCCGCGCTCCAGTGCTGTTCTTACGATTAGGCCTACCCTTAAATTTAGTAGCACCTTACTCATAAAGATCCTGATAAGGTTCTGTGATCGCAAACTTTAAATCGATGCTTGCCAGCGAGACGCGATTACCGGGCTCATAGACGATTGTTTCCCAGATGTTGTTATCCGATCGTCGATGGCACTCAATTCTCTGGGATGTCTGTGAAATTAAAACGTATTCTTTCAAAGAGTCTAGTTTTTTGTAGTCAGCGAGCTTTTCCCCTTGGTCGAAAGCCTGGGTGCTGGGGGAGAGGACTTCCGCAATGAGTTTGGGGCTTTGCTTAATGTAGCGATCTTGCCTGTCGCTAGGTTCGCAGGTGACGAATGCGTCCGGATAGTAGTAGAACTCATCTTGATAGTTCACTTTCACATTGCCAGAGTGGGCGCGACAGCCCGACCCCCGTAGATGCAAATTTAATAGCGTTAAGAGATTGAGCGTGATGAGATCGTGGTTGTCTGTCCCGCCAACCATGGCGTAAACCAGTCCCCGTCGATATTCGTGACGGATCGGGCTGTCCCGTTCAATATTTAAATAATCTGTCGGGTTAATGAAATGGGGGACAGCGATCATGAGCCTGATTAGCGAAATTCAACGCTGAAATCATTTTAGCGATCGTAAAGTGGCCCGCATAAACTTCAGGTGCTAGGTTTTGAGTATTTTATGTCTCAGTCTCAAGCTTTTGCAGGAGCTGCCAGCAGAGAAGTAACGCTCGCGGTACGTGGAAGCAGCCTTTATACGGTCCGCCTTTCAAGGAGTGAGTGATGCTTCCTCGGCGATCAAGATAGCCATACCATTCCCCGTACTGTGGATCGCTGAAATGCTCAAAAGTATAGGTGTCAGTTCGGACAAACTTGTCCCAATCTGCGGGGTCACGGGTTAGGGAGAAATTAAGCAGGTGGGCATATAACGCCTCGCAATGGACCCACCACAGCTTCATGAACCATTCCAGTTGAGTTGGGCTGAAACCGCCAACATCCAGAAAATAATAAATCCCGCCATATTCATAGTCCCAGCCCAGCTCAAAGGACCAATGAACCATGTCGATGGCGAGTTGAGAAAGTTCAGGGCGTTGTAGACGCTGTGCCCAATGTTGGAGAAACCAGCCCGCTTCAATGGCGTGACCGGGATTTAGCAAGCGTCCTTCTGGCGTATCGATCACGCTTCCATCTGGTGCCACAAATTCTCTGACGCAGCGTTCTTCGGCCGAGCAATGGAGCCGCACTCGTCTAATGCAGTCGTCAATTTCGGCTCGATAGCGAGCCCAACCCTCACCCGCAATTTCATCAATCAGGTTCAACAAAATCATGGGAACCGCCAGGCTCTGTCCGACATCGGCACCGCTAAAAGACGGGCGGCCTAATTTGCTCCAATCAAATGCCCACTCCCAAATTTTGGCAAGCATTTCTTCCGCTTCGCGTAGCAGTTCCGGGCGTTCGCTGATTCGCCCACATTCCGCCAGCGCCATGGCGTAAAAACATTCAGAAAAGATTTTCCGTTGTAGATAGACGGGCTCTCCTGTTTCAGAGACACAAAAGTAGACGCGACCGTCGGTGTTAACTGCCCGGTTCCGTAAAAAGTCTATGCCCAGCAGGGCTAAGTTTCGCCATTCAGCTTTGGGCTCGACCGTGGAATAGAGTTTTGCAAACATCCAAGTCTGTCGCCCTTGCAGCCAGACATATTTCTTGCGGTCGTAGGCTTTGCCGCTGCGATCGAGACAGTTAAAATAGCCGCCATTTTCCCGATCGGGGGAATAGTTTTCCCAAAAGGGGATGACTCGTTCAAACAGCTCCTGCTCGTATTTCTGGCGATAGTTTGACAGCGGCAATTCAGTGAGGGCAATCATGAATTAATCAACAACGGGCAACCATTGGCCTCGACGCTTCCTCTGCGCTAACGTTCCGCTGAGAACGTAGCCTGCTCGCTATGCTGGATTAGCTCAAAATTGGGGATATCGGCTGGAGTGAATTTTATGCGATCGCAAACAATAGCAGTTCTGCTGTGCCTCGGTTTAAGCCCTATTGCCAATGCTGAACCAGTGGATATTGCGCCAGAAATCATAGAGCAGAGTCCTACTTTGCAACGCTGGCAGCAGGAGATTCCCGATATTCAGCAAGAAATCAGACGAGATCCCAGTTTTCGGACTCGGGTTCGTGTGGGCTATGTGGAATATTTGGACGATCGCGATGGGGGAATTGGGGTCGGCGTAGAAGATGTGTTTGTTGGTCGCACTGGCTTGACCCTAAGCGCCGACTATCAAACGGCATTTAATGGCACTCGTGAAGGCTTGGGCGTCTCCGCGCAATACTATGTGCTGCCTTTAGGAGCCGTTGTGAATTTTGCTCCCGTGGTTGGCTTTCGCTATGTAGAACAAGATAATTTCAACGTCTCGGGACTGGACTTAGGTCTTCGGGGTCGCCTTGCCCTCTCCCGCTCCGGCGCTGCCGATTTCACTATCACCCAACGGTTCGTTGCCCCCGGCACGGCTGAAGAAGTTGGCATTTTAACTCTTTCTTCCGGCTACGCTCTGACAAAATCCCTGAGACTTTCTGCTGAATGGGAACGACAAAATGCGATCGCAATCAAAGAAACTCGCATCGGCTTCCTACTCGAATTAATTCCGTAACCACATAACTCACAAAAATGCCTCCTCGCTAGGACCCCAAAACCCGCTAAGCTAGGCAATACATACTTTTTTAAGATCAACTGATGTCCGCCGTGCCGACGATTGAATTTTTAGAAGGCGTTCCTGAATCCCTGAGCAACGTCAGCCTCCGTCGAGGCAAAACCTCCGGCACTCGCACCGTTCTGTTTACGTTTGACACATTAAACGCCCTCGAAATCCTCAATAGCTTTACCAAAAAATCTGTGGGCGGCATGCGACTCCGCGACGAAGAAGGCGACATTAGCGTCGAGCAAGCTAACCTCCGCATTATCTATGGGGGCGATGAAGGGGACGAACTTCGGCGGGTAGAATGCGATTTTGAAATTCCCCAACATGACCACTGGGAAAGATTCATGCGCTTCATGCATCGCTACGCAGACGCCAACGGTTTTGCCTATGTCGAAAAACCCTCCGCATCATAGCTGCCCAATGTTTTAAGTCCAAACCCAATCCATCCATTGAACATATAACGGTGAACGAGGAATGAAAATTGCGATCACAGGCGCGACTGGATTTGTCGGCAGTCGTCTAGTCGAAAAATTAAGCGCTGCCAATCACGAAGTTTTAGTATTGACCCGCAATCCGGAACGGGGTAAGCGATTGTTTCCGGTTACGCGCTTTCCTAAAGTTCAGGTGATGGCCTATGAGCCCTTGAGTCCGGGGGAGTGGCAGCAGGAGCTGAGCGGTTGCGATGGCGTGATTAATTTAGCTGGTGAGCCGGTTGCTGAGCGCTGGACCTCGGAACATAAGCGGGGAATTATGGAGAGTCGCCGTTTGACCACCGAGAATTTGGTGGCTGCTATTGCCAAAGCCGATCCCAAGCCGACTGTGTTGGTTAATGCATCTGCTGTGGGGTATTACGGCACTAGCGAAACGACGATTTATGATGAGCAAGCCCAGCCTGGAGATGACTTTTTGGCGCAGGTTTGTAAGGAATGGGAGCTAGCAGCCAAAAGCGTTACGGATTTGGGCGTTCGGCTCGCCATTATCCGTATCGGCATTGTGTTGGGCAAAGGCGGTGCGCTTCAGCGGATGGTGGGTCCGTTTCAACTCTTTGCCGGGGGACCGATTGGGACCGGTAAGCAGTGGTTGTCCTGGATTCATCGCGATGACTTAGTTGATTTATTCATCGAAGCGGTGACCAATCCAGACTACAGCGGTGTTTACAACGGCACTGCGCCGAATCCGGTGCGGATGACTGAGTTTTGTCAGGCGATGGGAGATGTGATGAATCGTCCTTCTTGGTTGCCAGTGCCGAGTTTGGCCTTGGAGTTGTTGTTGGGTGATGGCGCTAAAGTTGTGCTCGAAGGTCAACAGGTGTTGCCCCGTCGGACAGAAGCAGCTGGATTTACCTACAAATATTCTTCGGTGAAGCCTGCACTTAAAGACGCGATCGCAGAATTTTAGTGCAAAAGATCAATCATCGCTCGATGTTGATGGGTTACTAATTCTTTACGTCTAACAGCAACAACAAATTGAATACAGAAGCACGGCAGCTCACGCTGGGTTCGTTCCGGTTCTTTTTGGGATCGGATTTTTGTCTGGCGAGTATCCTGTAGGCAGGTAATCGGTTTGTACTGGCAATGAGTGAGACGGCTGGATTTCAGGTATTTTTGTCCTATGGGCGCGAGGATGGGGCGAAGGTGCAGCAGCTTTATGTGTGCTTGAAAGCGGATGGCTATCGACCTTGGCTGGATGAGGAGAGTATTTTGCCGGGGGATAATTGGCAGCAGGCGATTTCGCGGGGCATTCGGCAGTCTGAATTGTTTGTGGCTTGTTTATCCCAGAGCAGTACAGGGCGATCGGGCTATGTGAATCGGGAGTTGCGCGAAGCATTGGTGACTTACGCACGGGAGCAGGCCGGGGAAATTGTGATTGTGCCCCTGCTGCTGGATGACTGTGAGATTCCGGATTTGGTAATTAATTCTCTGGAATTGCGCTTGCGGGATTACAACGGTTTGGATGGGCGGGATGAGCGGTTTTATGAGCAGTTGGTGCGGTTGATTGCCAAGAAGCGGGGCGTGACGAATTGGGAGGACATTTCGGTGGCGCCGTTTGTGTGGGAGGAGGCTGGCGGAAAAAAGTCCGTTGACGTCCCGCATAATTTGCCGCTGAGTGGGGCGGAGAAGTTTTTTGTGGGGCGGGAGCAGGCGCTGATTGATCTTCAGGAAGCGTTGGATCAGTCGGGGCGGCTGTCGGTGACGGCGGTGCATGGCATGGGGAGCGTGGGTAAGTCGGAGTTGGCATTGCAGTATGCGTATCGAGCGAAGGATGATGGGCGCTATCCCGGTGGGATTTGTTGGGTGAACGCGCGGGAGGCTATTGGGGCGGAGCTAACGCGTTTTGGGCGGATTTGTTTGCAGCTAGAGATTCCCAGTGAGCTACCGTTGCCGGAGCAGATACAGACCCTGTGGCAGAAGTGGAACAGGGGCATGGCGCTGATTGTGTAGACGATGTGGCGGCGTATGCGGATATTTCTGCGTTTTTACCGCCGGGGGAACCACGGTTTAAGGTGCTGGTGACGACGCGGGTTGAGACGTTAGATATAAATTTTTCGCGGTTGTCGTTGGATGTGTTGACAGAAGCTACGGCGTTGAATTTATTACGGGCGCTGGTCGGGGAAGCACGGATTGATCAGGAACTCGACACGGCGAAGGAATTGGTGACGGCGTTGGGTGGGTTGCCGTTGGGGTTGGAGTTGGTGGGGCGGTATTTGGTGCGGCGGTCGGGGTGGTCTTTAGCGAAGATACTGGAGCGGTTGTCGATTGCGGATAAGGCGTTGACCCATCCGAAGTCGGGAATGACAGCGAAAAAAGGAGTCCGGGATGCGTTTGAGTTGAGTTGGGCGGAGCTGGATGCGGATGCGCAGCGGTTGGCGTTGGTGTTGTGTTTGTTCGCAACCGCGCCAATTCAGTGGGAGTGGGTGGAGCGGTGTTTGCCGGATATTAATGCGGATGAGTTGGAAGATTGGCGGGATGAGAGTTTGTTGGGTTTGAGTTTGTTGCAGCGCGTCGAGGAAGCAAGTTATCAGTTGCATCCATTGGTGCAGGAATTTCTGCGAGACAAGTTAGCTACATCAAAAGATATAGAAACATTGAAATCTGCACTTATTAAGACGGTATTGAAAGAAGCGGAACAAATAGAGTACCCACCAACAATTCAAATGGTTCAAGCGGTGACTCCAATAATTCCTCACGTTGAAGAAATCATTATTGAATACTTGGAAGTATTGACAAATGAGCAATTAAGAGAACCATTTCGCCGTCTACACGAGTTCTATAGAGGCCAGCTTGATTATCAGACAGAAGAAATTTGGCTCAAATCTGCGATAGAAGAGATTAAACGTCGACTCGGTGAAAACAGCATAAAATATACGGCAGCAATAAATGATTTAGCTGTTTTCTACTGGGAGCAAGGTCAAAATGATAGAGCAGAAAAACTGCAACAAAAAGTAATTGATATCGAGCGACGGGTTCTATCTTCTGACGACGCTAACTTCGCAATCAGCCTAAGTGTTTTAGCACTTCTTTTCAAGGGTCAAGGAAAGTACGAGGAAGCGGAGCCGCTGTATTCGGAGGCGATCGCAATCGATCGCAAATCTCTTCCCCCTGAACATCCCAACCTGTCAATTCGACTCAACAACCTGGCAGGACTCTACCGAGCGCAAGCAAAGTACGAGGAAGCGGAGCCGCTGTATTTGGAGGCGATCGCAATCGATCGCAAATCTCTTCCCCCTGAACATCCAAACCTGGCATTTCGATTCAATAACCTGGCAACCCTTTACCGAGAGCAAGGAAAGTACGAGGAAGCGGAACCGCTGTATTCGCAGGCGATCAGCATTTTTGAAAAGTCCCTACCGCCCGAACATCCCAACACCGCTATTGTCAAAGAAAATTATCGAAAGATGCAGGAAATGCGAAATCAGTCATCAGAAGAAAAACCTTGAGGTGCGTATGAATCGGCAAACTGTGATTGAAACCATTGAAAAGAACAAAACTGCTCTCTCCGACTTCCGGATTAGCTCCCTTTCCCTCTTTGGCTCCACTGCCAGAGATGAAGCCACCGACACCAGCGACCTCGATTTCTTGGTTGAATTTGAAGGAAAAATGACCTTCCGTCGCTACATGGCGCTAAAAATTTATCTCGAAGATCTTTTTCAAAAACCCATCGATCTCGTCCCAGAAGACAGCATCAAACCCATAATTCGCGAAAATATTCTAGAGGACGCCATCCGTATCGCGTAGCATTGAGCTGTATCTGCAAGACATTATTGACAGCATTGAAAAAATCCAGCAGTACACAGCCAACTTAACCGAAGACGAATTCTACAGCGATAACAAGACAATTGACGCCGTTGCGCGCAACCTCCAAATCATCGGCGAAGCCATTAAGAAAGTCCCTCCCGAAATCCGCACTGCCTATGCCGAGATCGATTGGCGCAGTATTGCCGGACTCAGGGTCATCATCACTCACAACTACTTTTCGGTAACACTGGAAGTCATTTGGGGGATTCTTCAAGAAGAACTGTCCCCCCTCAAAGCCCAAATATTGAACATCCTCAAAACTAACTTTCCTCAATAGTTAGGCAAATAGCGACCGAAACCTTCTCAAAAACTCAATTTCTACGAAAAACGATGGTCTCTATCAATGCCGTAAATTTACCCGAGGATCTACTCGCCAATATTCAAGCGATCGCCATCGCAAAATAACATTCTTGGGATGAGCAAATTATTAAGCCGCTTCAGCAGGCAGTTACACGAGAAAACCTTCGTCTCAGCCAACCGCAGACACTACAAAACCTCAACCAAAATCGTTGGCAAGCTAACGCGCCCATCCCCAACAGTGAAATCTTCCTCGGTGAGATTCGAGGATACGATGACTGATTCCGCAATCACACTTTCAAAAAAGCTCTAACATTCCAGAATCAAATCATCTTTGCCATGACCATCGGTTCAGGTCATTCCGAGCGGGTTGCCGGCACAATGCTTAATAAAATTAGCTCTTATAATCAGTTGCCTACCTACGGTTAATAGACCATGAAATGGTTTTTCTACGTCCTGCTCTCGGCTGGGATAATAGCTGCTTTCTTCGAAGTCGGCTTACGTCTATTAGGTTTTGGCAATCCACCTCTATATATCGCCGATCAAGAAATTGGGTATTTGCTAGCGCCGAACCAAAAAGTAATGCGCTTAGGCAACCGCATCGAAATCAACGAATATTCCCAACGTACCCGCGCGATCGCAAAAAGTCCGGCGGCGGATGTCAAGCGAATTTTGCTGGTCGGTGATTCGGTCGCCAACGGCAACTGGTGGACCGATCAGCGGCAAACGATTTCCTCTTTACTGGCTCAGGCTTTGGATGCCGCCTTTCCGGAGCAATATGTTGAAGTCTTGAACGCCTCCGCCAACTCTTGGGCACCGCGAAATGAGCTAGCTTACATCAAACGTTTCGGGATTTTCGAGGCTTCCCTGGTCGTTTTGCTTCTTAATACTGACGATCTGTTTGCGGGTCCCCCCAATCCCACTATGGTCGGCCGTGATCGTAACTACCCCAACCGAAAACCCCCGTTTGCGATCGCAGAAATTTGGTCTATCTTTCGCCCGCAAAAAGATCCGGCTTCTCGTCCGACTCTTATCCCTAAAGAAAAAGATCCGCTCAAGGAAAACCTACTTGCGATCGCGGAATTTAAACAGCAGGTAGAAGCCGCTAATAGTCAATTTTTGCTGGCGCTATCCCCATTACGCCGCGAAGTGGAATCGCCTGGCCCTCGCGATTACGAAATTAAAGCACGGGAGCGTTTGGCAGACTTCATCGATGAACAGCAAATAAGCTGGATCGATTTTCTGGAACCTTATCGGCAGTACGGAGAGCCCGCCAAACTGTATCGCGATCATATCCATCTCAGCCCGACAGGCAATCAGCTCGTTACAGACAGGTTGGCTGAGTCGATTCGTGCACAGTTAACCCAGAAACCAATCGAATCTGCCCCTACGGATAACTCGACATTATGACAATCTGCTCTCTGAGTTAGAAGCTACCGCCAATCCTAGAGGTTTGAGCTATCATCATGAGCAGACAAGTTTACGAAATGTAAAGCTGAGGGTGATTATGGGTGTGAGTGTAGCCGCGTTTTTCGGCGCATTTTTATTTGCAAGCTTGCTGGAGTATTGGGTTCATCGCCTGATGCACATTTACCCCTATGTCGGTAAGAAGCTTACGCAGCATTACCATCACCACCGCGAAAACTATGGCATCGGCGTCATCAAGGAATTTCGTAACTACTTGAAGCTGTCGCCCTTAGTTCTGCCGACGCTCTTGATCTCCATCCCCTTCGGAGTGGGCTTTATTTCAGGCGCCGTGTTTTATGCTTTCTTCTCCGCGTATGCGCACCAGCTTCAGCACGACAATCCTCGCCGCTGTTTTTGGATGCCCATGCCGGTCCACTACGTTCACCACAAATACAACGAGTGGCACCACAACTTTGGCTTAGCCTTGGATATTTGGGATCGCGTATTCGGTACCTACCATTACCACGAAGCTTGGGACGCAGATATTCAATCTCAACCGCTCACCAGTCCTCTGGCGATCATTTGGTGGTAATTCTCGGCAATGACCACAATTGCTTATTTTGATTGTCCAACCGGGATTGCGGGGGACATGTGTTTGGGCGCGCTGGTGGATGCCGGGGTGCCCCTCTCTTATTTACAGACCCAACTGGCTCAGCTTGTGATCGCAGATGAATTTGAGCTGAGCGCTGAAGTTGTTAAGCGCAATGGTCTGCAAGCGACTAAGGTTGAGGTGCTTTTATCTCCAACTAAAACTCATCACCACCACCGTCATCTGCCCCAGATTCAGCAATTTATCAACGATGCCAACCTCCCCAAAAGAGCGACAGCCAATGCTCTTGCCGTTTTTGAAAATTTAGCGATCGCAGAAGGAAAAGTTCACAATATTGCGCCAGACAAGGTGCATTTTCACGAAGTGGGTGCTACCGACGCCATTGTGGATATTGTGGGGACTTGCTTAGGGCTGGATTATTTAAATATTGACGAATTGTATTGTTCCGCCCTGCCTACGGGTGGCGGTACGGTGAAAGCCGCTCACGGCCGCATGCCGGTTCCTGTTCCTGCCGTCTTGGAACTCTGGCAACAACGACAGGTGCCCGTATATGCCAACGGCATTGAGCGAGAATTGGTTACTCCGACCGGTGCTGCGATCGCGGTTACGCTGGCGAAAACTTTTGGGGCACCTCCTTCCATGTCACTGACCAAAGTGGGCAATGGGGCCGGAACTTTAGAATTGCCACTGCCCAATGTGTTGCGACTCTGGTTGGGAGAAAGAGAATTTTCTTCTCAATTAGAAACGGTGGCGGTTTTAGAGACCCAAATCGATGACGCGACACCGCAGACATTGGCGTATGCTGCCCAAAAACTTTTAGCAATCGGTGCTTTAGACGTGTTTAGTCAGCCCGTCACGATGAAGAAGAATCGGTTGGGAACTTTATTAAGCGTCATCTGCCCAGTAGAGAAGATGTCCCACTGTGAGCAGATTTTATTCCAAGAAACGCCGACTTTGGGCATTCGTCGCCGACAGCAACACCGTTCAATTTTGCCGCGTGAATTCGAGACCGTGAAAACCCCTTATGGCTCCGTCACGATCAAGATTGCCCGAGATTCGCAGACAAACGCTGTTTTAAATGCCCATCCTGAATATGAT
>JBCDHF010000006.1:0-29412 GCA_038750375.1 Cyanobacteria bacterium P01_H01_bin.15 | reverse complement strand
TCGCAAAATAATAATGTCCGCTGATTCACGAGTTTCAATTTCGGTCATGGGTAAGTAAAAACCCCATTCTGTGATCGCCGTTTTTACAGCAGTGTCCCATTGAGTTTGGCGGGTAACTTCTCCTGGGGTCGCGTCTTGATCAATGGGCTCCACGTAAACTCGTATCGGAAACTCGGACCAAATCAAATGGCCAACTGGAGACAACTCAATTTTTTCAAAGTAATGATCCGAACTCTGGGGAATAGTTTGTAATGTCTGCGGTAACTGATGAACTTGTAGTGGCGGTAAGCTCGGTTCGGCGTTGGTAATCCATGCAAAGAGACACACAAAAAGGAGAGTTGCCAAACAACTCCCCCACCAAGAAATCCACCGATACTCTTTTCGTTTAGACCCAACCAGCACTCAGTACAATCGTCAATGCAATAAAAGTAATGCCTAAAGCCCAAGTAACCTGATTTAAAGTCTTTTCGGCTGTCTTTGCGCTCGTAAACAACTGAGCTTGACCACCAATTCCGCCGATACCGTCGCCCTTTGGTGAATGCAGCAGCACCATAACCACTAATAACGCAGCAGAGACCGCCCAGATAATTTGTAGGAGCTGTTGAATATTCATAAAGGAACCGCTTGCCTGAGAAAATGAGAACTGACTAACGAATTGAGCTAGATTTTTAATTCTACATAGAAATTTGCACAGGTGTCCGAGCAGACGTTATTTCTATCGCGATGGGCTTAATTAGAGAACGCCCTGTCATTTCTAGCGGTTGATTAATTTGCAGGATTTCCAAAATCGTTGGCGCAATATCGGCTAAACAGCCGTCATTTCTTAATTCCGGCTGGTTTCCATGAGCGGGAATCTTGCGTCCTTCACCCTCGATTAAAATTAATGGAACTGGGTTCGTCGTGTGGGCGGTCCAGGGACTGCCGTCTTGATTAAGCATTACTTCCGCATTTCCGTGGTCAGCTGTAATGATGATGGTTCCGCCCATTTGATTAGCTTGAGCGACTAAGCGACCAATACAGCTATCAACAGCTTCAATGGCAGCTACAGCCGCATCGTAATTGCCCGTATGTCCGACCATATCGGGATTAGCATAGTTGACGACGACAAGCGAATAAACTCCTTTTTCGATCGCTGCGCAGACAATATCAGTAACGGCATCAGCTGACATGGCTGGAGCCCGATCATAAGTCGGGACCATGGGACTTTGGACGAGCTCTCGCTCCTCTCCTTTGAATGGCTGCTCTTTCCCGCCATTAAAAAAATAGGTCACATGGGGATACTTTTCAGTTTCAGCAGTTCGGAATTGACGTAGCCCGTTAGCAGCGATGACTTGACCCAGAATATTATCGAGATTTTGAGGTTTGAACGCGACTTCTACGTCCAGTTGCTGATCGTACTGCGTAAAACTGGCGAACGAGAGTGGAGTAATGCGTTCTCTAGGGAACCCATCAAAATCAGGTTGGACCAATGCATAGCTTAATTCGCGGGCGCGGTCGGGTCGAAAATTGAAAAAGATAACACCGTCATTCGGCTCAATGGCTCCCGGCTCGATTCTTACTGGCAAGACAAATTCATCTGTAATCTCTTGTTCGTAGCAGTCTTTAAGTACCTGTTGCGCGGTTCTGCCGTCACCGCCGCCGGGCGTAACCATCACGTCATATGCTTTTTGAACCCGATCCCAACGCCGATCCCGGTCCATTGCATAGTAGCGACCGCTGATGGTTGCGATACGACCTGTCCCAATTGCGTCAATCTCTCTTTCCAACTTATCGAGCGTAGCCAACCCATCTTTCGGGCTGGTGTCGCGCCCATCCGTAATGGCATGAATACAGACGTCAGACAGGGATTGTTTTCGAGCCAGCTTTAATAGCCCAATCAGATGATCTAAATGGGAATGAACACCGCCGTCAGAACAGAGCCCGATCAGGTGGAGCTTGCCATTAGCCTGCTTAACCTGTTCACAGATTGAAACCAAGACTGGGTTACGAAGCAGGCTCCCATCTTCAACAGCGTCGGAAATACGAACAAGTTCTTGTGGCACCACTCGACCTGCTCCCAGGTTGAGATGTCCAACTTCAGAATTGCCCATTTGACCGTCTGGCAATCCAACCGCCTTGCCAGAAGTTCGGATTAGGGTGTGAGGATAAGCGGACCAGAGTGCATTAATTATGGGTTTATTGGCATTTGCGATCGCATTGTCTGCTGTTGCTTCTCGATAACCCCAGCCGTCCAAAATAACCAAGACGACCGGCGATACTGACGCCTGCACCATGACGTTATTCGCCCCAAGTATTCATTTATACGCAAGTTGATAATAGCATCGGTCAGAAAAATGGCCACATCTTGGTGAAAAAGGTCTGAATTTTGCGAATTCTTAATGTCTGCTGGCAGCACTGAAACTCAATCAGCAAAGTCTTTAGAGCCTCACTTCTTGTAGTGCCAGATTATCGCGATGAATAACCGTATCGGCTCCCGCATACCCCAACAATTCTGTAATGTTCTCAGAGCGATGTCCCCGAATTTTGCGGATTTCTGAGTCGCTGTAATTGACTAACCCCCGCCCGATTTCTTCGCCCGCTTCAGTACACAATAAAACCGCTTCATTACTCCCAAATTCTCCTTCAACCTGCACAATGCCTGCGGGCAACAAAGACTTCCCTCCTTGGCGTAAAGCTTGGGCCGCCCCGGCATCTAGATATAACTTGCCCATGGGAATGAGCCCAAAAACAATCCAGCGTTTGCGCGCACTTTCAGGGCTAGGCTGGGGGGCAAATTGCGTGCCCAGAGATTCCCCGCCCAGAATCCGCATAATATTGTCGGGTTCAGAGCCTTTCATAATGACTGTTCTCACCCCGGCATGGCTGGCAATGCGAGCCGCGGCTAATTTCGTTGCCATACCACCAGTTCCCCATCCAGACTGACTACCACTCGCATCCACTTGAAGCTGATCAAATTCAGCAGCTGCAACATGGGTGATAGGATGGGCGTTTGGTTCGAATCGGGGATCGGCGGAATACAAGCGATCGACATCAGTGAGTAGAAAGAGCCAATCAGCTTGAACGAGAGACGCAACTAGGGCCGACAAAGAATCATTGTCCCCGAATCTCAATTCCTCAGTCGCCACCGTATCGTTTTCATTCACAATCGGGACAACGCCCAACTCGAATAAGGCCTGAAAAGTGTTCGACACATTGACATAAGCACTGCGCTGAATCAGTTCTTGGCGGGTGAGTAGAACTTGCGCGATCGCCTGATCGAGATGGGCAAACAGATCATCATAAATTCTGATGAGGCGGCCTTGGCCGACTGCTGCGATCGCTTGCTTGCGCGAAAGCTTGCGTGGACGTTCGGACAGGTTTAGGCGATTACAGCCAACTCCCACAGCTCCAGAGGAGACCAAAATAACTCGATGTCCCAGGCGGCGAAGACGGGTGACAGTTTCCACAAGCTGAGCCAGGGTGGGCAGATTCAAATCTCCTGTGGTCAGCTCGGTCAAGCTGGAAGTTCCGATCTTCACAACTAGAGTTTGAGACTCAGAGATAGATTCCGTCATCAGTGACCTGGGTAAATTCGCACATCAATAGTAGTGGGATGACGTTTTTAAACGAAGTTTTATGGTGTCAGATCCCCTTATTTCACCCTGCCTAAAAATTGGCTCTTAGAAATGGGTCTCCTTGATCCCTCCGCCATTTTTAAGTTAATGCCGCATTTAAAAAGCGCTGCCCTTGCTAAAAACTAGAAGAACAGCGCTATGTTTTATAAAAGATATTGATGTTTAGGGTCTTTAAATTAGCTGACCCCATTTGAACACTGAAAAATAGAATTACAGATTTTTTGTCCAAATCGGCAAGCCCTAATCTTTTCTTTATATTTCCAAGGGTGTTGAATCATCGCTTTTTGTAAAGTTGTGTTTCCGGGTGAGTGAAACCCCCAGCAACTGAGATATCACAACTTCCAAATTCCGCAGCTGATAGTGCTTTAGGGCATCCGGATTTGTCATGGGATCAACCAGGATTGTAAAAAGTCCTAAGCGATTACCCGCAATCACATCTGTGAACAGACGATCCCCCACCATGGCGACTTGTTGAGGTGGCAACGCCATCGCACTCAGAGCTGTGCGGAGCTTACGGCGGGAGGGCTTTTGGGCACCAAAGAGGAACGGAACGTCCAGTCGGTGTGCAATTTTAGAAATTCGGGCTTCGCTAATGTTGTTGCTCGCTAACCAAAGTTTGCAGGCTGACCGCACTTGCTTAAACCACGCCTCGACTTCCGGCGAAAGATGGCTTTCGCGCAAAGGGACCAAGGTCTCATCCACGTCAATAATGAGCCCCTTGAGATCGAACTGAGTAAGCACTTGAGGGCTGATGGAGAGGATCGTATCCTCCAAGACGAGGTCTGGCTGCAGATACTTTGTGAACATCGATAGTTAGGGGAATCTGGATTTGAGCCGGTGCGTGTAAGGCGCTACCTCAGCATATCAACATCGCTGTGCTCTATTTTTTTGCGATCCCCACAGGTTTTTGAGCCCGTATGACCTGAAGACTCCCACCCGCTACCAAAGATTGCGCAGGGTTTTGAAACTCTAAATTGGTCAGTTGTTTTATAAAATCCTGCCGGAGCATTCCCCAGGCCGCTTCCGTTTCAAAAAGCCACAAAAATAGGATTAGGGGTGGCCAGAAGAGTGGATTTTGAGGGGGATGAAAATCAATAAATGTAAATATCCCACCCGGCTTCAGCACTCGCCAAACCTGCCGGAAAGTTTGCTGGCGCTGTTCGGCAGTCATTTCATGTAAGGCCAAGCTGGTTTGAACTAAATCAAATGTGTGGTCGGCAAACGGCAACTCCTCAGCCAGCCCGAGAACAAATTCTGCGTTGGACACCCTGGCTGTTGCTCGCTCCAAAGCAACTTGAGCACAGTCCAGAGCCGTTACGCGATCGCAAATTTTGACGAGATGTGCTGTGACCTGTCCGCCACCGCAACACAAATCCAGTCCATGGCTATTGGGAGGCAATTTGAGCTGGGCTAGCGGGAGTGTCCGTAAACGCCGAGTTCCGCCGACACTCACGGCAGCAATCGCGGAAATGCCGTCATAGAGCCAGGGGAACCGATAGCTTAAATTACGTAATATCGTTGCCACAATGACCTCTTGTCTTCTTTATTGCGAAGAATTTTCAATTATCAACTTAGGTGGGTTATTGTTAAAGTTAGTAAATAATATGAATAGGCAATAAATATCGCTTCTTAGAGCTATGGCGCGGATCGGAGTACTGCTACTGAACTTAGGTGGACCAGACAAATTAGAGGATGTTCGTCCTTTTCTTTACAACTTGTTTGCTGATCCGGAGATTATTCGTCTGCCATTTCCCTGGCTCCAGAAGCCTTTGGCTTGGCTGATTTCTACTTCCCGTGCTCGTAAATCCCAAGAAAACTATAAGGAGATTGGTGGTGGATCGCCTTTACGCCAGATCACGGAGGAGCAAGGCGATGCGCTAGCGGCCGAGTTGGCAAATCGAGGCGTTGACGCCAATATTTATGTCGGGATGCGTTACTGGAATCCCTATACGGAAGAAGCAGTCGCCCAAATTAAGCGAGATAAGCTCGATAAGCTGGTTATCCTTCCCCTGTATCCTCACTTTTCGATCAGTACTAGCGGCTCAAGCTTCCGAGTGCTTGAAGAACTCTGGAATTCAGACCCCGCTTTGCGTTTGCTTGACTATACCTGCATTGTTGATTGGTATGACCATCCTGGATATGTGCAGTCCATGGCTGACTTGATTGGTCAAGAGCTGGACAAGTTTGAGCAGCCAGAGCAGGTCCCAGTCTTTTTTAGCGCCCACGGTGTGCCGGTGAGCTATGTGGAAGAAGCAGGGGATCCTTATCAAACTCATATTGAGACCTGCACCCGCGAGATTATGAAAACGTTAGCTCGTGAGAATGAGTTCAAACTGGCTTATCAAAGTCGAGTCGGTCCAGTGGAGTGGCTCCAGCCCTATACCGAAGATGCCCTTCAAGAGCTGGGTGAACAGGGTAACGAGCGGCTATTGGTTGTGCCCATTAGTTTTGTCTCTGAGCACATTGAGACACTTCAAGAAATTGATATTGAGTATCGAGAAGTGGCCGAAGAAGCCGGGATTCATGATTTTCGACGTGTTCCGGCCATGAACACCTATCCGGGTTTTGTTCATGCTCTTGGTGATTTAGTCATGGAAGCGTTGGAGAAGCCGTCGGTTAGTTTTGCCGAGATTCCTCGCCCCAATGAAAATATGAAGATGTACCCTCCCGAGCGTTGGGAATGGGGAATGACTTCAGCGGCAGAAGTCTGGAATGGACGCCTGGCAATGGTTGGATTTGTCGCGCTGGTTGCTGAACTGTTAAGTGGACGCGGACTTTTACATGCCGTGGGCTTGCTTTAGAAACTGCCAACCTTACTTGAAGTAAACATTCGCTACCGAGCGTTGCAGTTTAACAGAATGAATTTGACTCGCTGTACCGCTCGGTACGTGCCGAGTAAGCGTATATTTCTGTTTCAAGTTGTCTGATGTGCTTAAGATTAAAAAACAGCTCTCCTATACTCAAAGTTGATGAGTCATAGAGTTTGACGAATGGGACTAAAAGAGCAGATTGGGGAAGATATTAAAGCTGCAATGAAGGCAAAGGACAAAATTCGTCTGAATACTGTCCGCAATATTAAGAAATGCATATTGGACAAGGAAGTTGAGCTACGTCCTTCTGGTCAAACAGAACTAACGCCAGAACAAGAGTTGGCATTACTTTCTCAGCTGGCGAAACAGCGGCGCGATTCCATTGAGCAATTTCGGGCTGGGGGTCGCGATGATTTGGTGGAAAAAGAGCAGGCTGAATTAGCCGTTTTAGAAACTTATTTACCCGCCCAGCTTTCTGAAGCTGAAGTGGTGGAAATTATTGATGGCATCATTGCTGAAGTCGGTGCCAAGACACCCAAAGATATGGGCAAAGTTATGGGTATCGTCATGCAGCGCCTGAAAGGTCAGGTTGATGGCAAGCAGGTCCAGGGGTTGGTCAAGAGTAAGCTGACTTAGATTGAGCTGAAGTTTTTGGTGAGGAGAGCACTGTTTGAGCGGAGAATTTGGAATCGCTACTTTCGTGAAGAGGTAACTGCTTGCCAGAACGCTTTCAAAGTGAGCCACTCAGAATTGAAGATTTCACAAGCGTTCTGGCGAAAACCATAAGTCCCATATTAGTTTCGTCGTTGGGGGTTTATTCACTTGCCTGCTCAAGAGTTTTATATTGATCGGCTGCAGGTCTCTGTCTACGAGGAACCAACTTCGTTGGCGATCGCGGCGGCATACCGGGCCGATGAGATTGTTCAGTCTGCGATCACAAAACGAGGTGAAGCACGAGTAATTTTGGCGACTGGTAATTCTCAGTTGGAATTCTTACGCTATTTAGCCAAGGGAAGAACGGTAGATTGGTCGCAAGTTACGATTTTTCATTTGGATGAATTTTTAGGTGTCGATGCTCAGCATCCGGCTAGTTTTCGTCACTATTTACGAGAGCGAGCAGAAAAACCGTTACAGCCGCAAGCGTTTCACTATTTGATTGGGGATACGGCTGAGCCAGTGGCTGAATGTGAGCGTTATGAAGCGTTGCTACGACAAAAGCCGATTGATTTGTGTTGCCTTGGCATTGGGCGCAACGGTCACTTGGCGTTTAATGAACCTGCGATCGCAAATTTCACTGATCCCCATCTGGTGAAATTAGTAAAAATCGATGCCTGCACGAGGGCTGCACAAGTTGGCGCTGGCCAGTTCTCTGGGATAGAGGAAGTCCCCAAATATGCTTTTACCTTGACCCTTTCAGCGATTGCACAGGCCGAAAATCTTTTGTGTCTAGCGTTTGGTCAGTCAAAGAAAGAAACGTTAGAGAAACTAGCGAGGGAACGAATTTCCTCGGTCTATCCGGCCACTTTGCTACGTCGCCACTCGCAGAGTCAATTATTTACGGATCTTCGGGAACCGCTACGATGCAGTGTGGACTAGACAATATTTTGTAAATGAGCTCTGGATTAGCCCTCAATCCACAATGCCCATAACAAGAAAAGCCAAGTCTATTTTCATAGACTCGACTTATCAATCCGAAAGGAGTTTTTCTGATGGCAGCCGCCACCTTCGTAAGGGAGGGGCTGCGCGCCAGAACGCACTGGAGTTAAGCAACTCAAAATCAGAAGTGTTCCCAGCGTTCTGGCGAAACCGATAAGTTCTGGCTCGACGCAATTGTACTCAGAGATTAGGCAGAACGCTTGATGGGGTGTGACAGCACCCAGCAGAGCAACGGAAGATAACCAACGACAAAGAGCGTCACGACACTGATAAAAATTAATGCTTTTCCAAAATCCGTGTGCATAGCGATTACCTCAGATAAAATAGATTTTTCTTATGATTTCATGACTTTATTTTATCAGTTTCCTGAGCTTTTTGTATCCGATTACACAACTTAATGTTTTGGATGTCTGATTTTTTGACAACAGGGATACTTGTAGTGCGCCAGTGTTGTTCCAGTTTTGCCGAGGTTTTGTCTCCAGCGCTCCGACGCAAACTAATTTGTATGCTCAGTCAAGACGCTGCAACTCTGTTTGCAGAGGACTCAATACGAACAAAATTCGCTGAATTTATGCTTGATGGATTCACCGGAAGCTTTAGTCTGTAAACGGGGAACTACTGGATTGATTTACGACAGCGTAATCCCTTTGCAAATTTACGAGTTTGGCAATGTCTCTTGAGCAATCACGTACTGCTTTGACTGGTAAGCAAGCGGCGGACGAGTTAACCGACATTATCGAGAAGTTGCAGCATCTTCAGGATGGTTTGGCCGCACAACCCGGGCAGCAACAACCCGCGACCGTTTCTCGCTCATTGGCACAGGCTCAGAAAGTCGTTCAGCAATTGCAAAATCCCACTCAGGTGATCTTGGAGACAGCTTCACCTCGTCGTCGAAAACGGTTTCCGGCTAGGTTGGCAATTGGGCTGGTTGGGGTTCTAATCTTGGCATATCTCTGGTTTTGGCAAGGAGGGCAAATTGCTTCAATCTTCAATCCCCGGCCCGCCGCAGTTGCAGCCCAATCATCTACTGTCAAAACTAGCTCGACGCCCGTACCGGATAGTCTCGATTTAGACGAATCCTTGGCAGATGCGGTTGAGCTGGACCCCCTGGCGCTGGAGCCGGCTAATACTGAGCTCTCCGAAGAGTTGGCGCGCGAATCTGAGCCGATTGCAGATATTGCGATCGCAAAGCCAGAGAATCCGCCTGAAGAGGAGTTAGAAGGTACTGAGTCAGCGAAAACTGAACTGGGAAGCGCGACACTCTTGCCTTCAGCCGCGGTTCCCAGTTCACCGTCTGTACTGACTCCTGAACAGGGTTTGGTTGCTGCGATTCAAGCACAAATCGAGGCGATTACGAGCAGCTATACCGGCGGGATTGTGAGCAGTATTGAGGCCAATTTATTCGCTAGCGAATTGAAAATCACTCTAAGTCCTGAATGGGGCGGATTTTCGCCGGAACGGCAACAAGCGATCGCAGACGAAATGCTGTCGCAGGCTCAGAGTTTGAATTTTACGAAGCTTCTTTTATTCGATCCTGATGGAGAATTAGCGGCTCGTTCACCTGTTATTGGAAATCAGATGCTGCTCTATCTAAAAAACAGCTGAGCTGAGTCGATTTACCGCTGTTGTGGAGCAAGTCACCGTCAAGCTGGAACAGAGCCAAGTTGCTAGACTTTTGCTGGCTTGCGAGCAACCCAATACTTGCTAAAGAAGTGTTGAGCAGTGTGCGGTTTTTCGAACCCAGCAGACCCTAGCCGCGCGTTCAAATCATCTTTAATATAGTGGCGATAGTAAGGCTCGTGAAACGATGCTGTGAAATTCAGCATTATGTCCTTAAATGCTGGGGTGTCCATGAGTTGCAGAGAATCGCAAATTATGAATAGGCCCCCCGGCTTAACAACCCGGAATGCTTGCTCGATTACCGCTTGGCGGGCAGAGGCAGGCAGTTCATGGAACAGAAAGACACTGGTGACAGCATCGAAGAAGTTATCTAGGTAAGGCAACGCCTCGGCATTCGCTTGCATCAGTTGGGGCAATTCTCCCGGTAGCTCACTCAGCGACTCATTTGCTTTGCGCAGATAGGCGGGCGACAAATCTGTGCCGAATAGCTTGGCGTTAGGCAGAGTTCCGCGCAACATGCGCAGAGTCCGCCCTGTTCCACAAGCTACATCAAGAACTTTCGGCTGAGGAATACTGTCAAAGGGAGCGGCGGTAAGATGCTGTTTCAGTGGAGCGAGAATCCGCCGACGCATGGGATCAGCGGTGCCATTAAACAACAGCTCTACCTGCAAATCGTAGAGATTAGCTGAAAGCTCGCTGAGGTAGCCATCAGTTTGGAAATGAAAATTCTGCAAATAGTAGGCAGGATAGCCAGTGCGATCAATTGACTCAGCAAACGCTTTATATTCTTTCTGCCTCAATCGCGCCCAAATGCTCGGCATGTCAGTCCATACGGCGGGATAGTATTGAAAAAAGTCTCGCCAAGGATTGTCGAAAAGTAAGCGTTCCGGATAAATGCCTTGCTGCGCGTCCCGCCAATCCTCATCCAACAGCTCATCACGTTTCGTTTCCAACAGCTTCTGTAGTGGCTCAGAGAGGGGCACAGTGGCGTTCTCAAATCCAGGAACGGCACAGGCTGCCATCCGTGAGCTAAACCCTTTATGCACTAACCCGAAAAGAGCTTTTCCTCCTTGAAAGGCTTGATAAAGCGAGCGGTTGATTAATTCGCTCGCCGATTTTTCAAATTCTAAAGCCGAAACCATTGCTGAAAACTCCCCCACCGCAGCGCTTAAACTTCACCCATGAAAGGTTCGTTAAGTTTTGTAAAACACTATCTAGTATAAGTATTCGAATCCAGAAAGTCCCAGGCGGATAGGATCTCAATCATTAAATTGAATTTGAGCCGTCGCGCTTTCAAAAATGGAGGACTCGTTAGAGCGCTTAAACGCGTAGATTTGAAAGTCTGGCGATTTATGGATGGGCGGAATGGTTGTTTAAAGGGTGCGTGGGAATCCCAGAATGTGTCTTCCCCCTAACGTGTAAAGAAATATTTAGAAGCTTCGGACTATGTAAGGGGTCGCACGTGAACGCGTAAAATTTGATGAGTTCTGAGGCTATGCCCGAAGGCATGATTCAGTCCCAAAACTATCGATATGGCTTCTGTTTGTTAACTGTTTGACCAGATTCGAGATCGCTAGCGTCAGCTTATTTGCCGTGGCTAAGCAATTAATGATTCGAAAAAAGATAAACTGCTACGATTTCGAAATTCTTAGGTTTAAGCAAAGCAAGCTAGGTTAAATCTTTAAATAAATTGTTTTTTGGCTGGGAGATAAAAATTCAATGCAAGATGCGGTTACCAAGTTAATCCGAAATTACGATGTCGTCGGGCGCTATCTAGATCGCGAAGCGATCGACTCCCTGAAGGATTACTTTACTTCGGCGACTAACCGGGTCTCGGCAGCGGAAGCGATCAATGCAGTGGCTTCTGATTTAGTGAAGTCGGCGGGTTCTCGATTGTTTGAGGAAGTCCCTGAACTGATTCGCCCTGGCGGCAATGCGTACACAACTCGTCGCCTGTCAGCTTGTTTGCGAGACATGGACTATTACTTGCGCTATGCAACTTACGCTTTAGTTGCTGGCGATAACTATGTTCTTGATGAGCGAGTTCTACAAGGATTGCGCGAAACTTACAATTCTCTGTCTGTACCGATTGGTCCAACTGTTCAAGGGATTCAACTCCTCAAGGAAATGGCCAAGGATGTTGTCGCCAAAACGGGAATAGAAGACACTCGCTTCGTCGATGAGCCATTTGACTACATGTGCCAGGAACTTAGTGAAGTGTCCATCTAGGCTTCTGCTCTTTAATTCCGAAACTTGATAATCATGAAGAAGGCGATCACAAAAATGCGTGATCGCCTTCTTCTTTACGGTGACTACTACCTAGGAGCTTCAGCAGGGAGACACCGTGAATTGGTATGCTGAAATTAATGTGTTTTTATGTTTGTTCGGCACTTTATGGAATGTGTAATTCATCGTCGGGCGCAGTTTTCAGCGAGTCACTACTACCGCCTGCCAGAGCTGTCGGATACCGAAAATCAGGCTCAGTTTGGAGTTTGCAGCCGCTTTCCAGGGCATGGGCACAACTACGTTTTGTACGTGTCTCTATGGGGGCAGCTCGATAAATTTGGGATGGTACTGAATCTGTCCGATGTGAAGCAAGTGATTAAGCGTGAAATAACCCGTCCTCTTGATTTTTCTTGCTTGAATACAGTCTGGCCAGAATTTCAGCAAACGCTCCCAACCACAGAAAATATTGCGCGGGTGATTTGGCAGCGCATTGGTTCCCAACTGCCCCTCGTCAAAATTCGTCTCTATGAACACCCAGAACTTTGGGCTGATTATCAAGGAAATGCTATGGAAGCCACGCTCAATATCAGTACTCACTTCAGCGCTGCTCATCGTCTGGCTTTGCCGGAGCTGAGCTTTGCCGAGAATCAAGAAATCTATGGCAAATGCGCCCGTCCCCATGGCCATGGCCATAACTACCATTTGGAAGTCGCAGTCACTGGTGAAATTGATTCCCGAACGGGCATGATTGTTGATTTGGGTGCCTTACAGCAAGTCATTGATGATCGGGTAGTGGAGCCCTTTGATCACACCTTTCTCAACAAAGACATTCCCCACTTTGCCGAAGTTGTGCCCACTGCCGAGAATATCGCAGTGCATATTGTGGAGCTATTGCAGCCAGCCGTGGCTGAGTTAGGCGTTACGTTGGATCGGGTCAAACTCATTGAAAGTCCCAATAATTCCTGCGAAATTTTCTGCCGTACGAATGGCGCTTTGCCCACTGCGATCGCAAAACAGGAACCGGTTCTGGTTTAGTTGAATCCAGCCTATTTCGGGAGGCGAAGCATTCGTTTGCTTTTCCCCTCAGCTTCGTAACTAAACCTTAAAGATTAGGGAAACTGCATTTTGGAATGCGTCTGATATTATTAGCGGAAGTTAGGCGGAAGCCTACCGTCATCATCTTTTAATTCCCAATAAATAGGAAAGGTTAGATATGGAAGAATCTCAAGTTAAAGACGACATCGGATTAGGCGGTGTTAATCCTGAACCTGCTGGGATGTTGGATAAAAGCGACTTTAGCGCGACGACTTCCGCTGTGCAGGCGTATATTGATGCGGTGACTGGGTTCTTGGCTGGTTTTACCGATATGGTGGGTGACTTGTTTGCGCAGTACAAGGACTCCCTCGTTAACTTGTTGTTATTGATTTCAGTCATTATTACGGTTTATATAACTCTGGCTGTTTTGGGCGCTATCAATAGCATTCCGCTTCTGGCACCTTTGCTGGAATTGGTGGGTTTGGGATACACTGCGTGGTTTATTTTCCGCTATGTCCTGAAAGATAATAATCGCCAAGAGCTGTATGCAGAGATTGATGCATTGAAGGCTCAGGTCTTTGGTCCTAAGGGCTAATTACTCGTTTGGAACTGCTTACCAGAACGCCCTGAAATTAGGCACATCAAAATCAAGAATGTTGGAAGCGCTCTGGCGAAGACTATAAATTCAGAAACTTGTTATTAAAATCCTCCAAGATTTGGGGGATTTTTTTTAGCCTGCGATCGCAAGTCCGTCGGATCTGGGTTCCGAGGCAGCTAATAGGCTTCCCTGATGGCGGAGAATGATTTGCCCTTTTCCAAACCAGGTGGGGTCAGAGAGTTCGATGTGATGTCCGCGATCGCGTAGAGCTTGAATTAACGTGGGAGCCACGGTTTTTTCGAGACGAACGTGGGTGTTTTCTATGAAGCGCCAGCGAGGAGCATCCAGAGCGGCTTGGGGATTCAGTCCAAAGTCCACTAAATTTGTGACCATTTGCACATGGCCTTGGGGCTGCATGGCCGCGCCCATAACTCCAATCGGACCGAGGGGCTGACCGTCTTCTTGGGTTAGAAATCCCGGAATGATGGTGTGAAAAGGGCGTTTGTTCGGCGCAACCGCATTTGGATGAGCGGCTGAAGTTTCAAAACCAGCTCCCCGGTTGTGTAAGGCGATGCCGGTACCGGGAATCGCAATCCCCGAGCCAAAGCCGTCGTAGTTGGATTGAATCCAGGACACCATGAGATTTTGATCGGCGGTGGCGAGATAAACGGTTCCGCCCGCTTGAAAGCCCGGGTGAACGTAGGGTGCTGCATGAGGCTGAATTTGGTTTCTGCGATTGCAAAGGTAGGGATGATCGAGCAAGCGTTCTGGCCGCAAACGCATAAAGTCTGGATCGGAGACGTGAGCCCGGGTGTCGGCAAAAGCCAGCTTCATGGCTTCGATTTGGCGATGATAAGTTTCAACTGTTTCGCGTTGTCCGCCGAGGTCAAAACCCTCCAAAATGTTGAGCGCAAGCAAAGCGGCAATACCCTGGGTATTTGGAGGCAGCTCCCAGACATCGACATCCCGATAGCGAGTAGAAATCGGGGTAACCCAGTCAGACTGATGTGCTTGTAAGTCACTCACACTTATTTTTCCGCCGGTAGTTGCCGCAAACTCGACGATTCGCTGAGCCAGCGCTCCACTGTAAATACTTTCGCCGCCAGTATTAGCAATTTCTTTGAGAGTATTGGCTAAGTCCTGACTCCCCCAGGTTTCTCCTGTTCGCGGGGCGCGACCTTGGGGAAAGAACATCGTTTTGAAATAGCTAAATTCTGGCGCTTGAAGGGGCAGATAGGCTTTTTCGACTAATCGCCACGCGGCAGCCGTAACCGGTGAAACGGGAAACCCTTCGGTGGCATAACGGATAGCGGGAGCAAAGAGCTGCTCAAATGGGAGCTTCCCCCAACGGTCCCAGGCGGAACGCCACGCGGCGACTAACCCCGGAATGGTCACTGTCTGCCAACCGAAGCGGGGCATTTTCGGGTATTCAGCAAATTCTTCAAAGCGCCAAGCGTGAGGACTCCGTCCAGACCCATTGAGTCCTTGTAAACGTCCGTCCCAAATTTGTGCAAAGCCATCGCCCCCAACCCCGTTCATGGTCGGTTCCACCACAGTTAAAGCCACAGCGGCAGCGATCGCTGCATCCACCGCATTGCCTCCCTCCCAAAACATTTCTAGTCCCGCAAGGACGGCTAAGGGTTGACTGGTTGCGATCGCATAATGCTTGCCCAGCATTAAACGGCGCTGGGATGGGTACGGGTACCGATCGCTCGTAAGGTTCATCGCAGCTAGGGATTCTCAACAGAACGTTTGTGAGGATTATGAATTAGAGACAAAGTTTTGGTAGTAGAGCTGATTGATACTGCTCCATTGGATGGCCCGGTCCCGGAATTCGCGCCAGTTATCGAAGACTTCTTTAAAGCTAGCCTCTTTGGCTGCGGTGTCTTCGTAAATGTCGAAGGCTACTTGTTGGGCGGCAGCCAAAATTTCTGGGGAGTAGGCCGCAAGCTGCGTGTCGGACGCTAGCAGTCGTTGCAACGCTTCGCCGTTAAGGAATTCGTACTGGGCCTGCATGTTCAAATTAGCTTCTTTGGCGGCCGCTTTTAAAATCTCTTGGTATTCCGTGGGTAACTCATTCCACTTTTCGAGGTTGATCTGCACTTCTAAGGTCGCGCCGGGTTCCCACCAGCCAGGATAGTAATAGAACGGAGCCGCTTTTTGGAGCCCAAGTTTCTCATCGTCATAAGGTCCTACCCATTCGGCTGCGTCAATGGTGCCTCGCTCCAATGCCAAGAAGATTTCGCCCCCGGCAATCACTTGCACATTCACCCCTAATTCCGCCATCACTTTGCCGCCGAGACCGGGAATGCGCATTTTGAGACCGTTAAGATCGCTCACCGTTTCGATTTTCCGTTTAAACCAGCCACCCATTTGGGTGCCGGTGTTGCCGGCAGGGAAATTAATGATATTAAAGTCAACGTAAACCTTGTGAAGCGCATCTAAACCCCCGCCGTGATAAAGCCATGCATTCTGCTGGGACGCTGTAAGACCAAAGGGCATGGCGGTTCCAAACCCTAAAGCTGGATTTTTCCCCACGTAGTAATAGCTAGCAGTATGCCCACATTCCACCGTCCCGTTTTGCACGGCGTCCATAACTTCTAGACCTGGGACAATTTCACCGGCAACGTAGGGCTCAATGGTGAAGCGACCGCCGGTCATTTCTTTGACGCGATCACAAACGGTAGTAGCGCCCCCAAAAATAGTTTCACCGAGGGATTGGGGCCAGCTCGTCACCATTCGCCACCGAACGTTGGGGAGATCGCCGGCTTGCACACTGGGCGCATTACTCGCTTGTCCGCAAGCCCCAGCTGCTGCGATCGCAAGACCCGCACCGACGTTTTGAATAATTTGTCTACGTTTCATCGTTTCTCAAAAAAGACGCAAAAAAGCACTGTCCCTAGGCCAGTCCCGATTTTATCAAGGTCGGTTCCGGGGACTCGGAGTCACGATATCTAAATTAATCCTCTGCTCAGCAGCACAAGCATCAGAAAGGACTCAGTCTTTAATTTGTTTGAGCGATTTTAAGGCGGAATTTGCAGTTATGAAATCATTTCTTTCACAGAGCGTCCTTGGCGGCAAAGCAACTCTCTGACGTCTAAAATCACTGGAAAAATTTCTTGATTCCAATCGCCCCCCTGTTGGTCGTAGGCTCGCTGCTCCGCTTCTACGGCTGAGCGATCCTCGGTGAAAACAGCCTCCGCGAAATAGCGCATGATCGGCCAGAAAAGGGTCATCAAACCAGGAATTTTGGGGCGACGAATCCCTAGCAAGCCAAAACTATGGTGCTTGCGTTGATCGGCACCGACTGGAACGTAACAAACCCAAAGATTAATCAAGGCTTCAGCGCTGCCAGGACGCTGAATTTTCAGGGTTTGATAAGGGTATTCGGTGCGGATGGTCATAATGTCGAAGTTGGCCGTTTCGGGATTTTTCTGTTCTCCGGCTAACAAGAGATCCGCGCCTAAATGTTGTTGATTACTGACGTTTTCAAATTTGTATTGCGCTTCGACCCAGGTTTGCCCTTTGCTTTGCTGGAGGAGAGTTGGCTGAATAGTCCCCATCAAACGTCGATGCAAAAATTGATGGTTCATGTCCAACAAATTCTCATGCATGAAGGAGTAATGACAATTCACCGTTCGCGAAAAATACATTACGCGATAATCGTTTGAATTACCGGCTGCAAATTCCGGAAACTGAGCCATTGCATGGGCCTCAGGGCTACCCATGAATACATAAATGAGTCCGTAAGCCTCTCGACAGGGATACTGCCTGACGCCCCTGGGTGCCTGCATGCCCCGGGGTAGATACGGAATTTTTGCGACCTTACCCTGAGCGTTATAGCTCCACCCGTGATAGCAACAGCGCAAACAGTTTTTCTCCATCACCCCCAAACTCAAGGGCAACTGTCGATGGGCGCAACGATCTTCGAGGGCAAATAGCTCCCCTGATTCCGTTCTTGCAATCACAACAGGCTCCCCGGCAAACTCTACACCCAAAACTTTGCCTCGCTTCAAATCTCGGCTCCAAGCTAGGGGATACCAATAATCGGGATGCAACCCCACTTGACGCAAGTCCGGCTGAGCGGTCGAAATTTCAGAAGTAATCACGGCTGTGATCGCAAAACTATCAAAATGTTGCCCACCAGTATAGTGGCGACCCCTTAAAGCGAAACACTGCAGAGAAATCGGGGATGAGTGAGGAGATAAACCCCAGAGCAGCCAAGATTTCGGAAGTCTTAAAACCCATCTAAAAAGTGACTTGGTAGGATAGAAACCTGAGTAAAATCATGCTGACTCAACTTTTAAACGGATTGCCATGCAGATAACAGACACAGCCATGAACGCGCCCAAGACTGGACTGCCGGTCACCGTTATTACCGGCTTTTTGGGCAGCGGTAAAACTACGTTACTCAATCACATCCTCACGAATCAAGAGGGAGTCAAGACTGCCGTGCTCGTGAATGAATTCGGTGAAATTGGCATTGATAACGAGCTGATTGTCTCAACCGAAGACAGCATGCTCGAACTCAGTAATGGCTGTATCTGCTGCACCATCAACGAAGACTTGGTTGACGCCGTTTTTCAAGTCTTGGAACGGGAAGAAAAAATTGATTATATGGTGGTTGAAACAACGGGGCTGGCCGACCCTTTGCCGATCGCTTTAACGTTCCTAGGTCCTGAGCTACGGGGCATGACTCGCCTGGATTCCATTGTAACCCTGGTGGATGCGGCTAACTACAGTTTGGATTTGTTTACGAGCGAAGCCGCCCATAATCAAATTGCTTATGGCGATATTATTATTCTCAATAAAACCGATCTGGTGGGCACATCTGATCTTGAAAATCTGGAAGGAAAAATCCGTGACGTTAAGACTGGTGCACGTATTTTGCGAACCCAAGAGTCTCAAGTTCCATTGCCACTGATTTTGAGTGTCGGTTTGTTTGAGTCAGACAAATATTTTGAGCAAAAGTCTGGCGCTTCTAATCACGACCATGACCACCATCATCACGATCATGGTCACGACCACGATCATCACGACCACGATCATCACGACCACGATCATCACGACCACGATCATCACGACCACGATCATCACGACCACGGACATGCTCACCACAGCCATAATCATCATGACCATGACCACCACCATCATGCTCATGACCATAGCCACCATCACCACTCGGTCCACTTAGCGGTAGATGGTTTTACTTCTGTATCTTTCCAAAGTGAAACACCCCTATCTCTACGTAAATTTCAATATTTTCTTGATAACCAAATGCCGGAGTCTGTTTTCCGAGCCAAAGGAATTCTCAATTTTGAGGAAAGCCCTGCCCGTCACATTTTCCACCTCAGCGGCAAGCGTTTTTCTATAGATGACACCAATTGGGACAACCGCCCTAAGAAGACTCAACTGGTTCTAATCGGGCAAAATCTGGAGCATGACACTTTGCGATCGCAATTAAATAATTGCCTGCACAGCCCGAGCGATAACAAAAAAACCTGACTGGGGAGCAATTTAGACTCATGGTTGACGCGAATTATCGTTTACAAACGCGGGAATGGTGGGTGGATCGCTGGTTGGAGCTGCTCGATTCCTATCGGTTCAAAAAGCGTCTTGAAAGGGGCCGTAACTACGCCCGTGAAGGACACGTCTTGAGCATTGATTTTGTCCGGGGCAAGGTCAATGCTCGAGTTCAAGGTACTGAGCAGGAACCCTATAAAACATCTCTGTGGATCGAAAGATTCAGCGATGAAGACTGGCAAAACGTCATTGAAACCCTCAGCCAGCAAGCTCGATTTTCAGCTGAATTGTTAGCCGGGGAAATGCCAGACGACATTGAAAGGGTTTTTACCGCCAACGGCTTAAGTCTCTTTCCGTTTAATTTGTCCGAAGTGCGATCACAATGTTCTTGTCCGGATAAAAAAAATCCCTGTAAGCATATAGCAGCGGTCTACTACCAGCTCGCCGATCGCTTTAGTGAAGACCCATTTGCAATTTTTCAGTTGCGCGGCCGCAGCAAACCAGAAATTCTCAAAGCCCTGCGCCAATTACGGGCAGCTCAAGCGGAACCGACCGACTCTTCAACTCAAGAGGCTCAACCCGTTGCGGCTGACGCCAAGACTACAGTAGACCCCGAAATTGATTTAGCCAATTACTGGACCTACGACGACGCCGAAGAACTCGCTCCCGTCGCGATCGCGCCGCCTGTTGACTTACCCTCAGTCCTGAATCGCTTGGGCACATTGCGACTCCCACCCGATTCGGTTAACGCGATTATGGCCTACCTCAAACAGGTATATCCTGCCGTTAGCCAAGCTGCCTTAATGGCTGCCATGCAGCAGGGAAGCAGCCAATCGGACAGCCGCAAAACTTAAAATAAATCCACATTTAGGGTATTTTCTACATAAAAGTTTGATGGCACCGCTACCTGTAGTAGACTTAGGGGAATTCTTTTACGAAGCCCAACAGAGTAGACGATGGTTTCTTCTTTTGAACGAGAGCGCACTGCGCAGCTTATTTTGCGGCAATTGCAAACAGCGCCCATGCCCCTGAGCCTCCAAGAATTGGCAACTCAGCTCGATACTGAAGCCGCCATCTCTCAAGGCTTAGTGACCGAGGTCGCCTGGAAGCTCGTGGAAGCCGGAGAAGCTCAATTCACCTCTAGTTGGGATCTGGCTGTTGCCAAGTAATTTGGCCTTTGCCGATCGCTTAAGGCACTTCTGATGTCGAATTGCCTACTTCTTGAGCTTTCTGGCATGCAGTTTCCAACTTCGTAAGGGGGGCTGCGATATTAGACCCATCTTGAGAGATTGGGTTCGTTCACGTTTCAAGCCACTTGGCACTGATACGTGGGGGGTGTAAACAAACCGCAATATTGGATGAGGCGCGGTGCAATTCTTACGTTAGCAATGGGAACACTGAGTTCTGATAAGTTTCCAAATGATTAACCTGTTCATTAACTGGTTTTGAGTAGGGGCTTAACAACACAAGTAGATCTGTCGTCGCTATCCACAAGGGTGAAGATACAGCAGGGCAAGTATCCATTAAGTCGTCAACGGTTAGAACTATTTTCTAAGCCTGAGTGGCCTAGGTTTTCTGAACCCATCTATTTGATTGGCTAACATTGGCAAACGTATTTCTAAAGAAATTCTGTTTGATTCTCCCTCTACTACAAATGAGCTGTCTAGACTAGTTCACAACAATAGCTTCCCCAACTGGGATGAGGATTAGGAGGCTGTCCCATGGATGCCGGAAATCAACGGATTCTTGGTTACTTCATTGAAGAAGCCAAAGAGCACTTAGAAACTCTCGAAAAAGGTATTTTAGACCTGGGGGGCACCGTCAAAGACGAAGAGCGCGTCAACGAAATGTTTCGGGCCGCTCACTCAGTTAAAGGTGGAGCTGCCATGTTGGGCTACTCCAGTATTCAGCGCACTGCTCACAAGCTTGAAGATGCGTTCAAGATTTTGAGTGAGAATGAAATTCACGTCGAGCAGCGGTTAGAAGGACTCTTTCTGAAAGGCTTTGATGTTCTGCAAAGTTTAGTCGGCCGCTTGCAAAGTCCAGAGGGTCTGTCTGATGAGGACGGCAATCAACTGGTTTCCAGTAGTGAATCCACCTTCATGGAATTGCGGGATGCACTGGGTGTGGCAGCTGGTGATGAGCAGGTGGCACTGTCGCAGGCGACTACTAGCGACGGCACACAGTCACTCACGTTACAAGTCAAAGTAGGTCTCCGGGAAATGTTGGCCCTCTTCAAACAGCCGGATAGTGCCGATTCTCGCCAGCAGATTCAAAAGCTTTGCAAAGGTCTTGCACCCCTGGCCCCTCGACAACAGGGCTGGCAGCAACTGGTGGAAGCCGCCAGTAATGCGATCGCAAATCCTAGCTATAGCTATCGGATGCTGGCCCCGGTTGTGATTAAAGAACTTAAAATTGCTAGCGATTTGCTGGAGCTAAACCGAGGGGATGAAGTCGCTCCCAGTGAAGGGTTGCGCAAGTTGTCCGAAGCGGAACTTCCTCAGGTCCTAATTACGGTCGATCCGCAAGAGGCGGCGCGTGTGTTGCTACAGGCGTTTAATCCACAACAGGTCGCTCAGTTACGACAGTTGTTAGGGGCAACGAGCTAACTTTAAATTTCTATTTAAAATTTCGGCTAAGCTTTCATCTGCGGTATTTGTACTCTTGAAAGCAAGCGCCTCCCCTTATAGCGTGTAGCGGTTTGCTTACAAAGAAGAGCTAACTGTAATGATAGGAATATGGGTGCTGGGTAGCCTGAAGCTGTATCCGTTGGTTCAGCCGATTTGTTTTGTGTTCGCCTGGTTTTTTGTCCTCTCGCTAATTAGTGGGTTTATTAGTGCTGCGCGAGATGCTTGGCGACAAGCGAAACAACTGCATCAAATTCCTTGTGCTCACTGCGAATATTTCACGGGCGATTATCGATTGAAATGTACGGTACGGCCAGATACTGCTTGCACAAAAGAAGCGATTAATTGCCGGGATTTTTGTGTCAAAGAAAAGTCATCAAATCTTCGTCAGGTTCCCCAGGTCTTGAGACTGAGCTTTTGGTTTAAGCAAGGATAGTCGATGGAAATTGGCATTATTGGATTGGGTTTAATTGGCGGTTCGCTGGGACTAGATTTGCGATCGCAAAGTCACAAAGTTATCGGTGTTTCCCGTCGAGCACAGACAATTGAGCGTGCGTTGGAACGGGGCGTGATTGATGCAGGCAGCACGGAATTTGGCGCATTAAGCTCGGCGGACTTAGTCGTTGTTTGTACGCCGATTTCGCTGATTGTTCCGACAGTGAAGTGTTTGCGAGATGTCGTGCCGCCCGGTGCGATTATTACTGATGTCGGGTCAGTGAAGGGTAGAGTTGTCGAGCCTTGTACAACTTTATATCCCCATTTTGTGGGGGGACATCCTATGGCGGGGACAGCAGAACAAGGGATTGAGGCAGCTCAACGGGATTTATTTCAAGGTGCCGTGTATGCTTTTACACCCGTAGAAGAGACTAACCCAAAAGATGTTGAGATTTTGACGGGACTAGCGCGATCGCTCGGGTCTGATGTTATGACTTGTGCGCCGGACATACACGATCAGGCGGTGGCGTGGATTTCGCATTTGCCTGTGTTTGTGAGTGCGGGGTTGATTGAGGCTTGTGGGTTGGATGTTGATCCAATCGTTTTGCAGTTGGCGCAGCGGCTCGCGAGTTCGGGTTTTCGTGATACTAGTCGTGTGGGTGGCGGCAATCCCGAGTTGGGGATGATGATGGCGCAACATAATCGGACGGCGTTGTTGCAGTCTTTGCGGAGCTATCAGCAACAAATTGCTCAGTTTATTGCAGCGATTGAGGCAAAAGATTGGGTGCAGCTACAAACAAGGTTGGCACAGGCTCAGAAGTTAAGGCCGGACTTTGTCGACTAGAGCGACCTGTCGTATTGCCAGAAGTGTTGTTATTGGATCTGTTGGCATCCGGTCTCGCTCAGATTGAGAAAATCCGTGGATTGGCTTGTTGCTCTCTTACGTCAAACATTCTTCGCCCAAAAGCCGTTGATAACGAGAGGCAAGTTCTTTTTTGATGGTGGGTACAGACGTTAACTCGTGATCTGGGTCTAGTAAATCTTCTGCCGCTTTTCGGGCGAGTTCCAATACGTCTTGATCTTCGGCGAGGCTGGCGAGAGCGAAATCGGGCAGACCAGATTGGCGAGTACCCAGGACCTGTCCTGGCCCCCGTAGCCTAAGATCCATTTCCGCAATAAAGAAGCCGTCTTGAGACTGGGCTAGCACCTGTAAGCGCTGGTTCGCATCAGGATTTTTGCTAGAGCACATTAATAAGCAATGGGATTTATGAGAACCCCGACCGACTCGCCCACGCAATTGATGGAGTTGGGAGAGCCCAAATCGCTCCGCATTTTCGATCAGCATCACTGTTGCATTTGGGACATCAACACCGACTTCAATCACGGTGGTCGAGACAATGATTTGAGTTTCGCGATCGCGAAAAGCATTTAGGGATTTATCTTTATCTGCAGAGGACATTCGTCCGTGCAGCAGCCCGACGCTAAACTCAGGAAAGACGCTCTCTGAGAGCTTTTGGTGTTCTGCGATCGCAGCTTTAACGTCCAGCTTTTCGGAGGTCTCGATCATGGGGAAGATCACATAAGCTTGTCGTCCTTGGACGATTTCGCGGCGCATCAGTTCGTGAGCCTGCATTCGTTCTTTGCCGGAGATCACGCTGGTTTGGATCGGTTGGCGACCCGGCGGAAGTTCATCAATCTGGCTGACGTCAAGATCTCCATGCATGGTCAGCGCGAGAGTCCGGGGGATGGGAGTGGCAGTCATAGTTAGAACGTGAGGCGCTTGTCCCTTGGCTAGGAGTTTGGCACGCTGTTGAACGCCAAAACGATGTTGTTCATCAATAGCGACTAATCCTAGACGCTGAAATTGCACCGCATCTTGGATGAGGGCATGGGTGCCGACCAGTAACGGTAGTTCGCCGGTTTCTAGTTGACTATGAATCTCGCGGCGTTTTTTCGCTTTGGTCGACCCGGTTAATAGCTCGACCGGTAAATGCAGCAAGTTAAACCAGCCCACGAGCTTGCGATAGTGTTGTTCTGCTAAGACTTCTGTCGGTGCCATGAGTGCGGCTTGGTAGCCCGATTGAATCGCAGCGAGGATTGCAAATACAGAAACAACTGTTTTTCCGGAACCCACGTCACCCTGAACTAAGCGATTCATAGGGGAGGGGGAGTGAATGTCCTGCAAAATTTCCTGAACGACTCGCTCTTGGGCGTTAGTCAACTTAAAAGGCAACAGTTCACGGAACTGCTCGATTACTTCGCCCTGCGACATCATCACCGCACTCGTTTGATTCTGTCGTTGTTGTTGACGGCGTTGTAGAAAGCCCAGTTGCAGATAGAAGAATTCGTCAAAAACTAATCGTCTCCGCGCTAGAGCTAGTTGCTCGGTATCTGGCGGGTAATGAATATTGGCGATCGCAGATGGTAGACCAATCAGTTCGTATTGCGATCGCAAAGTGGCGGGCAACGGATCACTGAGTTGTTCGGCGGCGGGGAGGACGATCGCGATCGCCTTGCGGATTACATCCGCGGAAACCCCTTCAGTTAATGCGTAGACGGGTAATACGCGACCAATTTTGAGAGATTCGATGGGGTCATCGGGGCTGCCCAGGATTTCGATTTCGGGGCTGTCGAGGGTGAAACCATATTTGTTTTTTTTGACTAAGCCCGAAGCGGCTATGGTGGCACCAACAGGATATTGCGCTTTGAGCTTTTGTTGCCAACCGGGATTGCTGAATCTGCCTCCAGCATAGAAGCGGCTGAGTTTGATACCCCCAGAAGGGTCGCGCACTTGCAGCTCAAAAATAGTCAGTTTGCGATTTTTCGGGCTGCTGAAGCATTGACAGCGGCGGATAGTGGCAATGATGGTCACTGTTTCGCCGGGCACCAATTCCACAATCCGAGTCTGGTTGGCGTAATCCAGGTAGTCGCGGGGATAGTAAAACAACAGGTCCCGCACGTAGTAAATGCCGAGTTTGGCAAGCTGGGCGCTCCGGTGGCGACCGATGCCGGAGACTTGGCCTAAGGCGTGATTCAGGCTTAGCCCTGACCAGCCTTGAGTAGAGCTTTGGACTGTTTGTGTCGAGCGAGTACCTGGCTTTGTTGAGGTTTGCGATCGCGTAATCGGTTTAGCTGAGTTTTCGGTCTGTGATCGCGTAACTGACCTAGCTGATGATTGGGGCGATCGCGTAATGGGTTTTGTTTTAGAAGTAATGGGCTCTGGGTTGGATTCAGCCAGAGGTTTTAGGGTTGGGAGTGGCGTTTCTAAATCTTTTTTTAGGTGCAGTAGGTAGCTCCGAGTTTGCGCGATCAAATGCTGTCGCTGAGCAAGACCGAGTTTGGGATATTGGGCATATTCGATCGCAAATTTTTGCCATTGCGATCGCAAGCGTAGAGGCAAGGAGGCGGGTGCTTGCTGAAACGTGAGCTGTAGAAATTCACTGAAGCAGTATTGACGGCCCTGCAAATCCAGAAATCCTTTTTCGGCTTCAATCGCTAAAGATCTCTGCAATCGTGCCCAGTCGATTTCGGTCCCCGCCAATGAATTGCTCATTACCTAAGTCGATAGCTGCCAGCTTTTATTGTGAACTAGCTCAATCGTACTAATCCTGCAAAAAAGTGGATATTTTGGACTTTCGGGTTTCTGGTGTAAAGAAAGATCTGCGTTTAACTGAGACCGTCACGAGAATATCGGATGACATTTGTTCTTGGTTTTAGTCCAAAGTTAAACTGAGGGGAAGTAGAGTCCGTCGTTTATAGATTTTTTGCTTGTGATGATACTCAGAGAGCTACTATCTCTCTACAAGTTCTTTTCGCCTAGCGAGACTAATTTAGATCATGCAGTCAAGCCGTTTATATTCGAATTATTTACAATATGTCTTTTCCCAGGAAGATCACGTCAATACTAAATTTTAAAAAGTCAGACTTAATTAAACTATTTGAACTTGCACAGCAAGGGAAATCGCTATTTGAGAATAATCAAAATTTACTCAAGAATAAGATATTAGGATCTTTCTTCTTCGAAGCTAGTACTCGCACCCGTATCAGCTTTTCTTCCGCTTTTTTACGGCTAGGAGGCTCCATAATAAATACATCAGACATTGAACAAACTCGTTCTGGGAGTGTCTATCACGAATCACTTGAAGATCTAGGAAGGCTAATAGGCGGATATTGTGAATGTGTCATCTTAAGAACACCAAATGTTGAGCACATGAAGTTAGTTGCCGATGCCGTTACTATCCCATTTATCTCAGCTGGTCACGGACTGACAACCCTTTCTACGGAAGGATTCAACCTGCCTCAAAAGGACTTACCAGAGAACCCCACCCAGGCTCTCACTGATCTATTCACTTTATACCAACTATTTGGCGACTTGAATCGTCTGTCGGAGATTTTGATCATCGGCAATGGTAGAGCGATCAATTCTTTGAGGCTGGGATTATCATATTGGCCATCAATAAAGATACATGTCCTATCGCTTAATGACTCCCCTTCTAATCAAGAGTATCTGACTCGATTAACCCCAAACCGAGAATTTCACTATCAAAGTATTCAAGAACTATTGAATTATCCTGGTTTAGAGAAAATTCAGTCTCTATATACCGTCTATTCCAAACAAATTATTGATCAATCCTTCTTGTCCTATTTTTCCAATGATATAGTCCTCCTGGATCCAATGCCGAGACTTGCCATTTCGAGAGAAATTGACACACTTCATAACGCCAAGTATTTTGAGCAAGCTTATAACAGTCTTTATGTTAGGGGGGCATTATTTGTAAAACTGTTTAGTGGCGCTTGATGGCTGAAATCAAAGGCCAAGCAGAAATATAAACTTCGAACATCTGACTTTTGTGAACGCCTATATTAAGCTTGCCACTAATAATTATAGAGGAGCAAACAGGGTGCAAAGCACTATTGATTGGCGTCGGTTGAGCGGCATTGTGGTCGTTCAGGCAGCCATTACGTTGGGCTGGGTCATTTATGCCCTATATCTCCCAGACTTACTGACAGAGTTAGGGTTTGCCAGATCCTTAGCCGCGACACTCCTCATCATCGAACACTGCATAGAAGTCGTTGTTGAACCCATCTTCGGCGATCTTTCGGATCACACCCAGCAAAAACAGGGTAGCCGTCTACCTTGGATTCTCGTGGGGATAGGGTTAGCGTCACTCTTTTTCATCGCCTTACCGGCTATTGCTAACCTTGTCCCACCAGACAGTCCATGGCGTTGGTTGCTGCCCATCGCCGCTATTTTATGGGCATCAGCAATGGCTATTTTCCGCAGTCCGATGACCGCACTGCTGAGTCAAGCCGCGCCCGAACCCCAACTGCCCCTCGCTGCTAGCTGCTTAACCCTGGTTCAACGCCTGATCAACTCGCTTCGTTTTACTGCCTATGGGTTTTTGGTGTCCATGGGACCAGGCATTGTATTTGCCGCAGGTTCACTTGTGTCGGTCGGTGCCGCCACGGTGCTCTATTTCGTTACACAGCCCACCTCGCCACAACCCGAGAATATTCAAAAAAATTCCGACCCTAGTTCAGTCAATAAGCCGGTCGATTTGCCGGCAATTTCTTTGCCAAATTGTCTCGAAATCATCGGTGTCGGCATTCTCCTGGGTTGGGGATTGCGCTTTTTCTTCGCTAGCCTTGCCCCAATTCTGCTCCCCTGGATCGAAGAATCACAGCCTAGTGTGACTCTAATGGGCGTAAACGTCCTAATTGCGATCGCCGCGCTCCCGGCTGGCTGGCTAGGGGCTCAGTTGGGCAATCGATACACCATGCTCGGCGCTCTGGTTACGACAGCCGTCTTGTTAGCCGGAATTTCTAACATCACCTCGGGGATAATCTTTGTGCCAGCCCTGATTACCTTGAGCTTTGCATTTAGTGCAGTCTTGAACGGTATGGCTCCGTTTGTTTTGGAACGGGTTCCTCCAGCACGAAGCGGTCTGGGATTGGGTCTCTTCTTTGGTGCCTTTAGCGGTTCCATTAGTTTTTTTGACTTAGTGTTTCAAAACCTGGGGCCCTCCGCTCAAATTGCGCTAGGTGCCATTTCGTTTTCCCTCGTTGCCGTGCGTTTCTTGCTAAAGAAACAATCCCACCAAAAGTAAAAGCAACTGCATAAAACTTTATAGAACAATATCTTTTGTACAGTTTGATGAAGGCGGCTCACCCCAACGGAATATCATCAAAAAGTTGTCAAGAGAAATTAATTCATAAAGGCGCAAAGTTCTGTGAAGAGTCATTAAATCAGATACTTGATTCCAGACCGGTTGGGATGGGCACTGTAGACTCTAGGCGTGAATCTAAGAGTCTGTGGCGATCGTGCCTTCATACAGGAATTGCTTTACCATCCAACCAGCATTAAGCATCCGATGTAAGACAAAGTAAACTCTTCTGTTCGAAAACCATAGATTCAATCCACACCTGAAGTTGTTATCTGATATCGATCAGGGAGCTCTCAATGCATAGGACACTAAAAAACGCGTTCGTATTCATCGGGAGCCTCGGCTTCGCCGTATTTGCCGGCGCAGCCTCTGCAGATGATACTATCGTTCTACCGGGAAACCATTATGAGTGGGAAATCAACACTCCATCCCTGACTGCGCTCGGAAACTTTTTTGACTTAAATGCGGATGGTGTAACCAATATCATCGGAGACGGCATGCAGCCGCCCTTGCGGTTTCGCGCTCTGAATATATTCGATGTAGAAGGAACCCCCTCCTCGATCACCTGGTCCTATGACCCCCTTCAGAACGTGTTCTCGGGTATATTTCTTTCTGAGTTTCCCTCAGAGAATCCCGTTGACAGCGTGCTCGGAGATTTTTTGATCACAGATGACTTTGCGCAATTCACCATTCGAGAATGCCAAAGCGATACCGGGTCAGCCTTTAATGACTCCTGTCTCAGGATCTTGGATGCTGGTACAGAAACCGGGAACGGAAGAGTGGACTTTCTGCGCACGACTCCGGAATCTATCCCGGAACCCACGCTGACCTTTGGGACCATGCTTCTCGTGGGGATGTTCATCGCTGGTAACAAGGGTAAGCGAGCTAACCATAAAGATGTTTAAACCGATACCAAACAGCTCTGTAAACCCAAAGTGATTTAGCTTACTTTCAACAGCTTGAAGAAGAATTACCGCTTTCTCCAGATCGCTTAGGACGCTTCTGATTTTGAGTTGCCCTATTCTATGGCGTTCCGGCGCCCAGCCTCCTCCTGACAAAGGTGGCAACTGCTATGAGTATATTTCTCAAGCCACTCCAATAGCT
>JBCDHF010000005.1:0-30449 GCA_038750375.1 Cyanobacteria bacterium P01_H01_bin.15 | reverse complement strand
TTTTTGGCTCCCGAATCCTGTCGGAATTGGCGGTTTAGTCATTGCCCTGTTGATGTTGGGTAGCTTTTGGCTCAAACAGGGTCATTTGCCGTTTTTGGGACCGAAGTCAGTATCGGCTTCTCTGGAAAATTAGACATTAATTATGAACAGCTTTGTGCTTAGTTCGACGGCTGCTTGGCAAGGTCGGCCGCTGCGGGTGGTGGGTCCCAGCTACTGGCAAGTGGATTGGGATGGTTTCCCTTCGGGTGAGCTGTGTTGCACTTTACCGGAGATAGCGATTAATCAGTCGGTAGAAAGTCCTAGTGGGGCCGCCGGTCTGGCGTTGCAGCTGAGCACGTTGGGGTTCAAACCGACTTTGGTAACGAGCTTGCCAGAGGATGAGATGGGGCGTCGGCTGAAAAATTTGCTGGATACGGCGGGATTGTCCTATGAGCTGATCACTGGATTCTCGACGGGTACAAGGCAGCGTTTATGGAGTGGGTCGCAACTTCAAGCGGCTTGGTCAACTTGGGCTAACTTGTCTGTCGATGACTCGTGGAAGTATATAGATTCAGACGATTCTGTCCCGGTCGTTTGGATTTGCGATCGCAACTTTCCGACTCCGTTATCTGTTGAGCCCTGGTTTTGCTGGAGTTCGGGGAATTTTTCTCGGGGTTTGAAAGGTCAACATCTATATGTTTCTGGTGATGAGGCGCTAGTCTTTCGAGATCATGAGGAGCACGCTAAAACTGAATTTTCGAGCTTTCAGACTGTCGTCGTCAATTCGCAGGCTAATGCGGCGATCACGTATCCTCAATATCAACCATATTCACCAGTGGGGTTACGCTCTGAGTTGGCATTTGTGAGTGGTTTAATTGCTGGGTTGAGTAGAGATGGCTCGGTCTCAGATGCAATCACCATCGCTCAATTAGTTGCGAATGCAAGTCGCGATGGCCAGATTCAGTTTCCTTACTGGCAGCAGCGACTTCAATCACAGCCCAAGTTGGCCGCGCGAGCAACCTTTTCGCAGCTCATGCAGAATCATCGGGAGCGAGGTCACAAAGTTGTATTTACCAATGGCTGCTTTGACTTGTTGCATCCAGGTCATGTGACTTATTTGCAGCAAGCGCGTGCTCTAGGCGATATTTTGGTGGTTGCGGTTAATGATGATGCCAGTGTGCAGGGGCTCAAGGGTCCAACTCGACCAATTAACTCAGTTGAAGATCGCATGGCGGTTCTAGCCGGCCTCAGTTGTATCGATTATGTGATCCCATTTGGAGAACCTACGCCAGAAGCGCTGATTGAATTAGCGCGGCCGGATATTTACGTCAAAGGCGGAGACTATACACCAGAAACCTTGCCAGAAGCTCCCTTGGTTAATCGCCTTGGTGGTGAGATTCAGATTCTTCCATTTGTAAAAAATCGCTCAACGACTGCAATTGTTAAGCGAATTCAGGGGGACTGAATAGTCAGAAAGCTAAAGGCTAAGCGACTGGAGTCAGCACAAGTTCTGTTAAGGTCTGGCGCAGTTCTTCTCGGCTATGGAACCCTTCTAGGCGCTCAGTGAGCTGACCGTCTTCGAATACCATCAAGGTCGGTAAACTCCGCAGACGATATTTTGTAACTAATCCGAAATTTTCGTCAGCATTGATCCCGATCACTTGGACTTGTCCGCTGGACTCTGTGGCAACTTGTTCAAGAATTGGCGAGATCAAGCGACATAATCCACACCAAGGAGCCCAAAAATGAACGATCACAATTCCGGGAGTTTCTAGTACTTCAGACTCGAAGCTGGCCTCTGGTATAGAAATCATTGATTAGGAGGATAGTAAAGCTATTTTTAAAATGATTTTGTTTATGTTAAAGCCATCGGGGATCAATTGCCACAGATCCATAAATTTATCTGAATCGAAGTCGATTAGAAGCCGGGATCATCGAATAAAACCCAAAGGTTTGGGTCCGTATCTCGTTTTTGGGTTGTGAGCAGCCGACGCCTCATTCGCGGGCTAGCTGTTAACGTACCGAACCCAGTTGTAAGAGTTGGATCACTGACAAGACTTCGGAATGAATTGAGGAACCGCTAGCAATAATGCCGCAGTTGTTGAGCAGTTTAGGACCCTCACTAAAATCTAGCGGTTTGCCGTCAAGATCAGTAATGAGACCGCCTGATTCTTCTACAACAATCGCGCCTGCCGCATGATCCCAGATGTTTTCAAAGTAGTTTCCTAAGTATTGAGGGAGCGGAATGCGTAAATATAGATCCGCTTCACCGAGTGCGATCGCACCGTATTTTGCCAGGGAATCTCGCTGGATTGGGGGTAGTTCGATCCCCAGAGCGTTAGCTACGGCGCGATGTTCTGCGCGATCACTATGGGTTGTTTCGATACTTTCGATGAGCCGAGCGGCTCGAACATCGGTGAGTTGACGGACGGTGAGCCTTTGTGGCGTAAGAGTATTGAGATCGCAGAGCCATGCACCGCTGCCTGCGCTCGCCCAGAAAATAACCCCTTTGGGACTGTCCGGCTGTTGGGGATTTTGAGGCAGGGCAGGACAAGCCATTAGACCAAATTTAACGGCGCCTTGTTCGATGAGTGCGATCGCAACTGCATATTGATCTCCACGAATAAAGCCTTTGGTGCCATCAATGGGATCAAGAGTCCAATAACGGTCGGCAACCTCTCCGCAGCCTTCGTCTAACCAATGCAGGATGTCTGAGGGCTGGCTATCAGGGTGAACGGTTTGAACAAATTCGGTGACCTGTTCAAGCAAAGGGAGATTCGCAGCGAGGAGACTGGCATCTTCTTCCCCCACAATGGGATCAGACGGAAACGCAGATTTAATCGCTCGACACAAAATTACTTGGCTGGCTAAATCAGCGAGTGTTACCGGCGATTGGTCGGACTTACTGAGGGCCAGAAAAGCTGGATGTTGACGAATCTTTTCGCAAAGTCGACCCGCGTCAATGGCCGCAGGCCGAATAATGGCTAGCTCCTGAGAATAGTCTTCACTCACCTTTTTGCTCCTCACCGATTTGCTTTCGTTTATAGTAGCTATTGCTAGTGAGAGTCCTGTTTGTTCGTTTTATCTCCGTTCAGGATTCTGTCGTAGAACTTAAGGGCGATTGAATCTCAACCGGCTACTAACTCGGGGTTTTGCTCTGAATCTTGTGCGATCACAACGTGAGAAACGATCGATTAGCGAACCTCTTTTAAACTTTCAATTTGTTGGGTAAAGAGTTCTGTAAACAGACTTAACACTGTGCGATTTTCTCGAACCTTGATGTTGACGCTAATGGACATGCCAGACTGCAGCGGGATTTCTCGACCGTCTTTCGTAATGAGTTCTTGTGAGTTCAGTTCAACAATTGTCGGAAATCGATAAAAACGATGGACTTCGTCCGGTTCCAAAGCGTCAGACCCCACCGACTTGATCTCACCTTTAATGTCGCCAAATTCGCTAAAGGGAAAGGAGTCAATTCGAACATCTGCTGGTTGTCCAGGGCGGACAAATCCGATGTCTTGGTTCGTAATAAAGACTTCTGCGACCAAATTGTCTTCTGGTACGATTTTGAGGAGCGCTTCAGCTTGGGACGGCTGTGGAACAAAGCCTCGGGCTGCTTGCAGATCAAACACCATGCCGGTGACTGGCGCGCGTAATTCTTGGTATCCCAGATTAACTTGGGCTCGACTGATTTGTCCTTCGAGTTCGGCAATACGGTTTTTATTGTCTAGAAATAGACGACTGAGTTGCGAGTCAATTTCCGCGATACGTTTTTCGTTTTGAGCAATCCGGTCTAGCACCTCCTTATTTGAAACGGCAGAGGTATTGGTCAATTGTTCTTTTGCCTGCTCAATGTCAAGTTGTAAGCGGAGCGTTTCTTCTTGAAAACGATCAACCTCGCTTAAGCGAGATTCAATCTGCTGCTGTTGCCGTTCGTATTCGATGATCCCCTGGGAACGCAAATCAACCAGTGCTGCTTGGCGATCATTAACTTCTTGCCGCTGCCTTTCTAATTGCAAGCGAGCGATCGCACCTTCTTCGACCAGGGGCTGAATACTCTCTAAAACCTCTTGCTCCAGTTCTAGGCTCGCCTCTGCCTGGACTAAAGAGTCTTGGTTGCGTTGCTTAATTTCGGAGAGAATTTGGCGATCTTTAGTTAGCTGAGTGCGCGCCTCATTAAGTTGAGTACGCGCTTGGGCAAACTGCTTACGCAATTGGGCGACTTCCAGGCGCGCGGCCGCAACGCGAGAATTCAGTTCATTTCGAGACGCTTCTAAACGCTGTAACTGTGAAATATCGAGCTCTCCTCCACCGCCCAATTGAGCTTGATAGAAGCGATTCTCCGCTAGCAATACGGCTCGATCTCTAGCTAATGATGCGACCTCGGGAGAAAGTTCGAGCTCAGAGATTATCTGTTCAAGCCGATTTTTGCTGTTGATTTGATCTTGAGTCAGCATCCCGTATAGCTGATTTTGCTTATCGAGGGTCTGGCGAATGCTTTCTAGAGACGCCAGCTCAGCGCGAGAAGCTGTGGTATCCATCACAACGAGAAGTTCACCTTCCTCGACGCGATCACCTTCTTTGACAAAAACTTCTTCAACGACTCCATTAACGGGCGCTTGTACTTCTTGTACTTGGCCTTGAGGCTCGAGCTGCCCCTGTCCCTTAACGACTTGCTCAATTTTTGCTGTCGCAGCCCAAATAACACCGAAGACAGTTACGCCCATGATGCTAAATGCGATCGCTTTAGCCCATTTGGTGGATTGCTTTAAAACAACCGGCTGGTCAAAGGGAATATCTTGAATCGCCTCCGTGTCAAAAGTGCCATCCCCTTCCGCCTGCTTCGACGGAAGCGTTGCGACGGATGGATCGCTGGTGCCAGTTTCAAGCTGATCACTCTGGGTATTGGGTTGATTTTGACCGTTGGGGGAATTCATAAGCTGGACTGGAGGCAATCCCTCACAGGAATTGATTTGGATAGAGTTTGATCGTAGCCGCTCAAGATTAACGCGGTCTGATTAGCAAATGATTAGGGCATCCCACACCTTAATTGGCTTCGGCTTCTTGCTGTCGGTAGAGGAAGTAGTAGTAGCCTCGCATGGCCATCAATTCATCGTGGGTTCCTTTTTCCACCATGCAACCCGCATCCATGACCACGATCGTATCGGCTGAGCGAATAGTGCCTAAGCGGTGGGTAATAAAGAAAACTGTGCGGTCAGCAAACGCGGCCTTGAGGTTTGTACAAACCTGCGTTTCAGTGGCATAGTCTAGGGCACTGGTCGCTTCATCTAACACCAACATGGCCGGACTTTGTAAAACCGTTCTTGCGATCGCAATTCGCTGCCGTTGACCACCGGACAGTGATGCCCCCCGCTCCCCTACGCGGGTGTTGTAGCCATTTGGTAAATTCATGATGAATTCATGGGCTGCGGCGACTTGAGCGGCATGGATAATTTCTTCTGTGGATGCATCGGGATTGGTCAGAGCAATGTTGTCCTGGACCGTCCCATCGAACAGTAAGGTGTCTTGGGGGACCACGCCAATCTGACGCCGCAAGGAATACAGCTCTACTTTATGGATATCGTAGCCATCGACGGTAATTCTGCCGGCTTCTGGTTCATAAAGCCTTGAGAGGAGTTTCGTTAACGTACTTTTGCCAGCACCCGACTGACCGACAATCCCGGTGAAAGTTCCTTGGGAGAACTCCACGTTTAAATTATTGAGCTGGAGCGGACCATTATTTTTGAAGCGGAATGAGACATCTTCATAGGTTACATCTCCCCGTATCAACGGCATCGGGATATTACCGCGATCATGTTCCGATTCCTGAGGTGTATCAACGATGTCACTGAGTCGCTCTAAGGACAGCGCCGTTTCCTGGAAGTTCTGCCAGAGCTGAGCGAGCCGCAACATGGGAGAGGTGACATAGCTGGCAATAATTCGAAAGGCGATTAATTGACCTAACGATAACTCTTGCTGCAGAACCAGATAAGCACCAACCCACAACACTAGCAAGCCGCTCAATTTATTTAGAAAGCTACTGGCGGATCCCGCGACTGTAGACGTGACGACGGTATTAAAGCCAGCGGAGACATAGCGGGCATATCTCTCTTGCCATTGCCAACGCGATCTCAATTCAATATTTTGCGCTTTGACCGTCTGAATCCCCGACATCACTTCAACTAGATACGATTGGGTTTCGGCATTGCGCTCCGCCTTGGTCCGTAGCTGTTTTCGAATTAAGGGCGAGAAAAAGAGGGTTAAGCCAATAAAGATCGGTACAATACCCAAGGCCACAAAGGTCAACAAGGGACTGTAGACAAACATTACAGCAATGTAAACGACCGAAAAGACGGAGTCTAAAACCACTGTCAGGGCTGTGCCAGTCAAAAATTGTCGAATATTTTCGAGCTCGTTGACCCGAGTTGAGATTTCACCGACTGGTCGCCGCTCAAAATAGCGCAGCGGCAATCGCAGCAAATGATCGATGATCTCAGAGCCAAGGCTCATATCGATCCGGTTAGTCGTATCTACAAATAAGTAGGTCCGTAACGTACTAAGTAGCGCCTCAAAGACCGCCAAAACCAGCAGCAAAATCCCAAGGGACTGAAGCGTCGAAGGACTGTTTTGCACAATCACTTTGTCAATGATGAGCTGAATCATTAACGGATTAGCGAGGGCAAACAGTTGCACAAAAAATGAAGCGCCAAACACCAATAGCAGGGTGCTGGAATATTTGCGAACGTAGGGCAAAAACCAACTCAGACCGAACCGCTCTTGGGGGGTGTCGCGGCTCTTTTTAAGCATCAACACTTCGCCTTGCCCCTCTTCCTCCCAGGTTTTAATGAAATCATCGGGGGAGCGGCGGATAATGCCGAGTTCAGGCACTGCAATGGTCAAGGATTGATCGCTAATTTCATAGAGAATGGCTAATCCATCCTGCCAGCGAATTAAAGCGGGCGCCTGTAAACGAGTAATCGCTTTTCCTGGAACTGTCACAAGCTGAGGATTGAGACCCATTAACTCGGTAATGGCACCACAAATGCTGAGAGACAGGGAACCGTTGCGACTAATCTGTTCGGTGACTACTCGATTTACAACATCTTTGCGGAATGGCGTCCCAAAGTACTTGCTCAACATTTGGAAAATCGCCACCCCCGCATCAATTGGGGTTTTCCCTCGGAAAAAGGGCAATTTCTTTGGACGATCTTGTTCCGCAACAATGGGCTTAAAGTCACTGCCTAATAGTTCTGCTTCGGCATAGGGAACCTCTTCCGATTCGTCAGACCTCAACGAAGGACGTTCGCTCCCATTGTCTACGCCTACCGTTGTCCCCACCAGAGCCGCTGGAGCGGTGGCACGGGTCGCGGTGTCTGACCAAGCTCCCGGCGTCAGACCGACTAACCGCGCAGGCTGGTCTCCTTGAACGTCCAGCAAATATTGACCGGCTAACGGATTAATGCGGTAACCGACTTCAAAGTTGCGAACTTTTCCACCGCTAAGTAGCCAGACATGGCTTTGATCCTTTAAAGGCGTTTCTTCCTGGGTCAAATCATGGACGCCAGGGGGCAAATGATAGACGCTAGAGCCGGCCAATGCTTCGGAAAACAGAGACTTTAAATCACGATTTGCTCGGGCTTGTTGACTAACTTCTTCTGCAACCAAATTAAATGCTTCGATACTGCCGACGCGGTCTCGATACCAGTTTGCCAATATGGGATGGTTGTCAACCAGGGCGGTAAAGCGTTCGTTGGTTAGCGTTAGGCAAACGGTCTCCATGGAGGCAATCACGGTTTCACAAGTATTGCCTCGTGCGAGGTTAACCCAACCGATAACCGCGCCGGGATCCAAGAGCTCTAAAGTGACTGGCAAGCCATTGGCTGGGTCATATCCTAAAGAGCGAGCCCGTCCTTCAAAAATAATTTGGATGTGAGCGGGCTGTTTGTCCCGAACCATCATAATTTGACCCATCCGATAGCGCACCGGCTGCAACTCCCGAGAGAGTCCCGCTAGGAGCGCTGAGGGCAATTCGTTAAAGGGAGCTGTTTGCGCTAAAAATGGCTCAATTTGTGGGCTAAGGCTAGGCTGCTGGGTCATGATGAGACGCTTGAGGTTAAAGATTCACTGGGCTCCGACGTATCAATCACGCTGACTTGCTCTTGAAGTTGAGCACGAAGCCAAATTTGAAATTTTTCTTCGAGAAGACGCTGGCGCATAGCGTCATCTAGCTGGGCTGGAATGAATTTTTCGAGACGCAAGATGATCCACCAATTTTCAATGCGGGTCGGCGGAATCAGATCTCCTGGCTTGGCTGTATTTAGGAGTTGACCGATGCGCGGGTGTGGCGTCCCCATTTCGACGGGACCGATGAGACCGCCTGTTTGCGCTTCTGTTCCTTGGGAAAATTGCCGAGCCAAGCTTGTAAAGTCACTTTCCCCATCTTGAATCCGAAAATAAAGTTCTTGGGCAATACCTGCTTCAGGGGTTCGAATGAGTGAATAGACTACTCGATCTAACTGTCGCTTCCGCTCTAAAAAATACCGCTCAATTTGTGGACCCCAAGTTTCTTCTCGATATTTGCTGAGTTTAATTTGGCGCTCGATTTGTTCACTCCAACGATTTTGATCGAGTCCCTGTTGTTTAAGCCACTGACCCAGCTGATTGGCGTCGCGCAGACTCTGTTGTGTAATTATTTTTTGCTGGACGTCGTGAATTTCCGATTGCTCACAGCTCAGATTCGCAATCGCGTGATCGATCAATACTTCTTTAACAAGAGGCGTGACCAACCGATACTGCATTAACAGCGGCAGCATTTCCTCAGGCTGGAGTACTTTCTCGTTAATTTTCAACGCTTGACTCATCGGGTAAATCCTGGAGGACGCGAGCATTATGGGGTAGGAGCGGCAGGAATGCCTCAAAACCCCGTACACAATCTGACAAAAAAACAGTTGCTTGGCAAACTGAGCCAAAATTCGCAGTTCACTGCAAACTTTCAGTCAGCTTTCTTAACATAGTCGGCTCTGAAGGATCTGAGCACTTTTTGTTAGACCGCCTTAAGGAAAATGACGCTATTCCGCAAAACGAGGGAGCAGCGTCATTTCGGATTTCAGGGCAATTTAAGCGATGACGCTGAAGTTAGTCCGGACAATAATGTCGTTGTAGTCTTGGTCTCCGCCAAATGTCACATCTTCAAATCCAAAGATGTTGTCACCTAGCAGCTTAATTTGGTCAAAGTTACCGGGATTTGCGGCACCAAAAGCAAAGAAAATACCGAAATTGTTATTAATATCGGTGGCACCGCCTTCGACCACAACGTAGGGGGCGAGCAAAGAGCCGCCTTCAATAACGGCACTTTGGGTTCGAGTCCCATTGTCATCAATGCGTAAGGCTAATCCTTCGACGCGATTTGCAATCGCTGCCGCTACATAACCATTGTCGCCAGGATTAATTACCTGTCCTGTGAGCGAATCTCGTACTGCACCCGACTCGTCAAGAATCTCGTAGAAGCCCACAGTATTAGTATTGACGGCGTCTCTATTAACCGTAAAGTTAGCATTGAATCTTTGCCCTGCTAGATCCCGCAAGTCGAAGAGCTCGCCATTCTCGTCGCTTTGCAGGTTGCCAATAAACTGATTCAGCCCCAACGGATCGTCATTGATTTCCGCCACCAAATCAACGCTACCAAAGTCGAGAGATAGATTGTCTCCGTTAGTGGATACCCCTACTCCACCACCATTAGGATTGGCTCCTGGAACAGAGATATTTAAATCGTTTAGGTCAGAATCGATAACGCCCGGCACAAGTGGACCGCCGGCAGCTTCTGCCGCAATAATGTCAGCAAAGCTAAGGTTGTCTGCAATGCTGAAAAATCCGAGTTGCTGCCCAGCTCCAACTTGAATGGTGCGAGTTGCGCGGCCGGACAATGTACTTTGTCCAGGAATGGTTTCGGCAATGACTTGGGCCTTGGATAAAGCTGCCGCCAAATAGCCATCGTCCCCAGGCGCTAGCCCCCCTATGGTTCCTTGTGCATCATCAACCTGAAAAACTCCGTAAGTAGTGGGCGAATCCGAGCGACCTTGAACTTCAAAATCGATTGTGGCAATTTGTCCTGGACTGCCACCGATAGACAAAATACCGTTATTGGCTTGTAAATCCAACACCTCATTGCTTGTGGCGCTCACTCCTGATTGTTGAATTTCTCCATTGACTTGACCGTCTCGATCGGCCCGTCCACCGTCAACGTAGCGTAAGAGTAACTGTCGGCTACTATCGCCACTGAGTCCCAAATCATAAACGCGTGCTCCGTCTTCCCCGTTGTAAACAAACCCTTCATAGGCTTGATTTTGTTCATTCAAGACAAAGTAGGAATTGGTTGTACTACCAGCCGGCAGAATCAGGTTGACGTTAGTGGCGTTTTCTTCAGGATCAAGATCTCTAAGAACAAAGCTATTAAATCCTTCGCTGGTGTCAAAGATCGTCTCATCCGGTAGTGTAGCGGTCTCGGCTGATTCCGGCAGCACTTGGACATCTGTAAAGCGACCTGCCGATGTATCAAAGGTCAGGAAATTCCTTGAATCGAAATTCGCAGGAGCATTGGCAGCAGGCACCGATGTTACATCCGGCTGGATAAAATCAGGTTGACCATCTAAGTTGCGATCGCCTGCAATTCTCTCGATCACGTCAGGAGAGCCGTCCCCATCCTGATCTGCCAAGATTTGAATATCGGCGATACCCGTTCCGGTTTGTCCATCCACATCGATGCCTCGGACTGTCAGCTGTACCTGCCCGATCTGATCGGCATCGAGATCATCAGAATCGAGTACAGATAGAGCCCCAGACTGGGCATCGATACTAAACGCGTTGACGCCATCCCCATCAAGGTCAATGTTGCCGCTAAGAATCGTGAAAAAGACCGGTTCAGAGGAGTCTGGATCAGAAGCTTGCACCGTTCCTAAAACGGATCCATTAGAACGAGACTCTGCAATCACAAAGCTTGCGTCTTCAACGATGGGCGGCAGGGGCACTTGATCGTCATTAATAATTAGACCTTCGCGACTTAAGTCGTCAATATTATTACCAACTTCGTCGACAAAGCGAGTTTCTGAAAGGGATGGGTTGGAAATGACTACGGAGAAATTTTCATCTGCTTCAAAATCGCTATCTCCGATTACCTCAATGGTGATCTCTTTGGTAAATTCGCCAGCGGCAAAAGTCACATCTCCAGAAACTAATGGATTTTCATTCGCACCTAAGGTCTGAACCGTTTCTGCAATGAGAGATTCGGAACCGTCAGACGAAATGACTCGTATCGTAACTTCGTCATCTTCACCAACAGTTAAGTCATTAAGGGGTAAATCGTAAGAAACCCCTAGCGGGCTGGTAACTAATTCAGATTGCGGAACTATACTGACCAGGATGCCATCGACCAAAACCTCAATGCGCTCGATATCATTTGCCGTAATTGGGGGATCAAGCAACTCGGACGTCAAATCGTCTGGATTTGTCACCTGTTGGGCAGAGTCATTCTCTAGTCCATCATCGAGCAAATCCAGTTGTTCAAGGGAAGAATTCAAGCCTAAACCAATGGCCGTAATGCTGGCATTAGGACCATCGGGATCTCGAAGCCGCGCAGATACGTTCGTAAAGTCGCCATCATTAGCCTCTCCATCGGAGACGAAGAAAACCAAGTTATTGCCGGTGTCTGAGTCGTTGAAAAACTCTTCGGCTGCTAGAAGCGCTTGCTCAAAGTTTGTGGCACCTGCAGCAGTTAGACCGACCAAGGCATCTTCAACGTCAGGCGTTCCGTTTCCATCATCATCTTGATCGGCGAAGGCAACGAAGACCTCATTATTGTCTCCTGAACCTGCAGTGATGACGCTGTCATCAAATGGAATCAACCCTACGTTAACCGTGCTGGCTAGTCCTGATTCATTTATGCTTTGATTCAGATTTAGGTAGCCAAGAATTTCACCATCTAAAAGTGTGTTTTCAACTCCATCATTGTTGATGTCGCCAATTTGAACATCTCCTTCAAACGTCGACGAGGTACTCCCAGAAACGTCAATAACGTAAGCGACGTTAAATTGCTGGGTGGCACCACCAGGAAGTCCAATCAAACCTGTGCCAGAACTTCGGTTCCCGTTGAATCCAGTAGGAATTGTGTTTAGGAGTTCTACCGCTGTTCCATCAGAGAGAGTTGCTGCAACGGTTTCTGTTTGCGTCGTAATGATTCCATTCACGAAATCATCAGCATCTGCCGGATTTGCACCAGATGCAAATACGTCAAAATCGACAGTCAAAGGCTGAAGACCATTGCCTGTGCGCGTGATTGTATAGATAAATGAGGTGTTTCCTCCGGTCCCCTCTGATTGCTCAATCAGAGGCGGAGTCAGGGCAATATCAGGCGTATCATCATCAAGGATACTACCCTGGGATTCTAGTTCAGTGACTTCACTGCCATCATCATCCACCAAGATTATGTTGGCATCGGATGGATTGGAAATCGTCAAGAGAAAGTCTTCATCAGTTTCGAAATCAAGGTCTCCAAAGACTTCTATCTCGACAGTCTGAGTTGTATCTCCTGCTGCAAAAGTAATTAGACCGTTGGGTAGGGTACTGCCGACGAAGTCAGCTCCATTTGCGGGTGTTGCACCATCACCGGTTACAGCAAACTCCAGGGTTAGCTCATCGAGCGTACTGCCGCTTCGGCTAAGGGCAAAGCTAAAGATAGTGCCTGGACTGTCGCCACTGTTGCCCTCTGCAATGGATAATGTGGGCGTATCGAGTCTAACTTCGTCTGGGTCGTCTGGTTCTTCTGGAAGAATGGGAAACTCAGTAAATCCGAATAGAAAATTATCATTATCTAATGGATCAGTCACGTCTAATATAGTGACAATCAGCTGTCCATCAAAATTGATCTCGGTGCTATCCGCTCCGGCTGTGATTTCGAGATCGCTAAGCTGGGTGGGACCGGTGCCAAATCCAATAACTTCAGAGTCCGGGTTGAAGTCCGTAATCACATTGGGCGCGTCAGGGATTTCGCCATCGATCGCGACAAAGAAGTCGTTTCCTCTTCCTCCCGTTGCGGTGTTGTTGCCCTGCCCTAGGAATATGATGTCGTTGTCCAAACCCCCCAGCAATTTATCATTGGTTCCCCCGTACAGAGTGTCGACACCAGGACCTCCGTCTAAATGATTATTCCCCTGACCGGCTGTGGCGTCCAGAATATCGTCATCTTCTTCCCCAAATAGCTGGTCATTGGTATTGGGAAACAGCTCATCATTGCCAGGACCGCCTTTAAGAACGTTACTTCCGTCTCCTGGTGTACCATCAATGGTGTCGTTTCCACCTAAGCCAGAGACTTCTAGACCTGTCGGTGGATTGATTAGATCCAAATCGAGAAGTATTTCCTCGTCTGCCTCGGTACCAAGAATTGGGGTCAGATCATCATTCATGGCGGATTCTGAAAAATTAAGAGATATTTTCAGACTATATGATAGTCTGTCGATTCCGTTTCTACCGCCAGTTGGTAAAATTTACAACTTTTTGCTACCTATCTAACTATATATGTACCACCTACCATCCTTGAGAAGCACCTTCTTTGCCCTAAGAAAATATCCTTTTTCTCGCAACTGAAATATCCCGGAATCTCTACCCTCATAGATTTTGGTCTGTTTTATTAATAATTTCATGGGTGGCTCTTAACCTTTTCATTAAATACAAAACTCAGCTGAGCAATGTGATTTCATATACATGCCTGGCTATCTATTTTGTAATGAATTCAAGGTCAAAAAAATTATGACCTATGTCAAGAGAGAGAGCCTTTCTCCATTGTGAAAAAGGTTTTTTCTTGAAAACATTGGGAAGCAGCCAGCTTTGTTTAGGCATCGGAGTGGGGGAGGCTGTTTCACTGCCGGATTCAGTGTTCTGCGACTCCCCTCTGTTTATCAGGGTCGAACAGAGCAAATTGACGCTGCGATCACACAAAGCTAGTTTTGAGCTCTGGAGCATCTAACTGTGTAATTGAAGATCTCTAGCGCATCTTATTTATTAATGTTCGTCCAGGATTGTGGTGGCCAGCTATGATAAATAGGCTCAGTTGAGCGGAGCTGAGTTTAGAACTTTACATTGTTTGCCGCTATTGAAGGGAGGAATATCTTGTCTCGTAGCTACCTTTTTTCCTCAGAGTCTGTCACGGAAGGGCATCCCGATAAAATTTGTGACCAAATTTCCGATTCTGTACTAGATGCCCTATTAACTCAAGACGCACAGAGTCGAGTGGCGGCCGAGGTTGTGGTGAACACGGGGCTGGTACTGCTAACGGGGGAGATTACGAGTAAGGCACAAGTCAATTATGTCGATTTAGTTCGCCAGAAAATAACTGAAATTGGCTACACCCGCGCTGAAAATGGCTTCTCTGCTAACAGCTGCGCTGTGTTGGTTGCGCTCGATGAGCAATCCCCTGATATTGCGCAAGGCGTTACCCAGGCTCAAGAGCAGCGGGCGGAACTCAGTGAGGATGAGCTAGATGCGATTGGTGCTGGGGACCAAGGACTAATGTTTGGGTTCGCTTGCAACGAGACTCCGGAATTGATGCCACTACCGATTAGTCTGGCTCACCGCATGTCTTTGCGCTTAGCATTGTTGCGGAAGTCGGGTGAGCTACCTTATTTGGGTCCCGATGGCAAAACTCAGGTGACCATCGCCTATGAAGACGATCGGCCTGTTGGCATTGATACATTGCTGGTCTCGACCCAGCATTTGTCTGAGATTGATGGTGTTGGGGACAATGCTGCTATTCAGGCTCGGATTAAAGAGGATCTTTGGGAAGGCTTGGTCAAGCCCATATTCAGTGAGTTGAGTTTAAGTTGGTCACAGCGTTCTCGATTTTTGGTCAACCCGACCGGTAAGTTTGTTATTGGTGGGCCTCAAGGGGATTCTGGGTTGACTGGACGCAAGATTATTGTTGATACCTATGGGGGGTATTCTCGTCACGGGGGCGGCGCTTTTTCGGGGAAAGATCCGACGAAGGTTGATCGGAGCGCGTCTTATGCCTGCCGTTATGTCGCGAAAAATATTGTCGCAGCAGGCTTGGCTGATAAGTGTGAAGTCCAGGTCAGTTATGCCATTGGTGTTGCTCGGCCTGTCAGCATTATGGTGGATACTTTTGGCACGAGCAGAGTCGAGGAGTTTGCTCTTTTGGCAGCCGTACAAGACTTGTTCGAGCTGCGTCCAGCCGGAATTATTCAGACCTTTGATCTCCGTAATTTACCATCCAGGCGTGACGGACGGTTCTATCAAGATGTGGCTGCCTACGGGCATTTTGGTCGTCCGGATCTAGAACTTCCTTGGGAGCGACTCGATAAGGTTAGTGCGTTAAAAGAGGCTTTAAGGTCTTCTCTTCTCGGCGCTGTTTAGGTTTCCGGTTCTACTAATCGGTGTCGGACTTTTTTCTGGAGCCCTTTTATAATTCGGGATGATGGATTGAGTGATTGCAAGCAATGCCAATGGGGCGTTTACTCGGGGTGTGCTTAAAATCCCTTCATTACCTCTTTGACTTAAGCGGGTTCAATTTTGACCCTGATTTCAACACGTCGAGTTCGTGACTAGCTGCACTTCTTTGTCTGCTTCTACTCAACTCACAATCGCGGTAGTTGGCGATGTCCATGATCAATGGAGTCCTGAAGACGAGCAGGCTCTGGTTTCCCTGGGCGTTGATTTAGTGCTGTTTGTTGGGGATTTTGGCAATGAGTCGTTGACGGTAGTTTCTCAGGTGGCAGCGCTACCGTTACCGAAAGCGGTCGTGCTCGGTAATCATGATGCTTGGTATACGGCGACGCCCTGGGGGCAGAAAAAAGCCCCTTATGATCGTAGTTGTGAAGATCGGGTGCAGCGGCAGATCGATCTATTGGGAACAGCCCACGTTGGATATGCGGCTCGGGATTTCCCGAACTTTAATTTGGCGGTTGTAGGTGGCCGTCCTTTCAGCTGGGGGGGGCCTAAATGGCAAAATCGAGACTTTTATCAGGAGCGTTTTGGGGTCAATGGTTTTAGTGAGTCGGCTACGCAAATTGTTAATGCGGCTCGCCAAGTTAGGCGTCGGACGTTAATTTTGATCGGCCATAATGGTCCGTCTGGCTTGGGAAGTGAGCCAGAAGATATTTGTGGTAAGGACTGGCAGCCTGTAGGGGGGGATTTTGGTGATCCGGATTTAGCTCAGGCCATTGCAGAACTTCGTCAAGCTGGGTGTTCAATTCCGTTAGTAACGTTTGGCCATATGCATCACAGATTGCGCCATACGAAATCACGGCTGCGCACCCAATTTAAGAAAGATGCTCAGGGCACCATCTTTCTTAACGCGGCCGCTGTGCCTCGAATTGTTGAAGATGGGACCGGCCGCCGCCGCCGCCGTAATTTCTCTCTAGTGACATTGACCGAGGGGCAAGTGAGTCACTGTTCTTTAGTGTGGGTTAACGATTTTGGCGAAATCCTGGACATGCACGCTTATTATCCGTTGGGCGCTCCCGATGCCAGTTCGGCGTAAAGGGCTTGTCTATTTTTAAAAAGCTCCGAATTTTAGGGCAGGCTCTACTAAATTTCACTACGACGCCTGATTATGAGATGCATGAGCTAAAACTGATTTAGGCGGGAAGTATTTTTTCCGTACCTGAATGATGGCAATCAGGCACCCGATTTTTTCTGCTTTTTTGGTTAAATATGAGTTTTTTGAGATCGGACCATGAACTTTGACGATCATTCACCAGTTCTCGATAATCGTCAAAGTTCTGGCACAGCTATTTACACTCAGTTTTTTTACAAAATAAATTAGCCCTGACAGAATCTATATGGACAAGTATCCTAAGATAGATTCAAGACAATAAAATAAACGTTTTCGAGAGTGGCGCTAGCTGTCGTTGGGTCTTTAGGGTCAAAGAAGGGCGTCAAATCTTAATTTTGTTCTATCCCCGAATAAAGCTAGTCTCCAGTATTGCTTCTTTGAGCCCAGATTTGCCATTTTCTTATGACTGCTCAGTCTGATTGTCTTCTCACTACCTCTGTGCTGATTTTCGTCTTATTGACCGATTAACTGACTGGCTGTTATGAGCTTTCCTGATGCCACTGGTGCCAAAATCCTCATCATTGACGATAGCCAGACCAATACGGATTTACTAACTCGGCTTTTGTTAGCTGATAAGTTTCAGGTGAAGACCGCCCAAAATGGTGAAGCGGGCTTGGCTGAAGTGGCATTGGATACGCCTGAATTAATTCTGTTAGACGTGTTAATGCCGGGAATTAATGGGTTTGAGACTTGTGCTCGTTTGAAGGCTTATGGAGAATGGGCTTCAATTCCAGTAATTTTTATGACGGCTCTTAACGACGCTGTTGATCGCCTGCGTGGGTTAGAGTTAGGGGCTGTTGACTATATCATCAAGCCTTTTGAGCCAGCGGAGGTCTTGGCCCGAGTTCGGCTGCATTTAGGACTTTCTCGCATAACGCAAGCGCTACAGTCAGAAGTCGATCAGCGCATTCAAGCAGAGTCTAAGTTACAGCTTCTGAATCGGGATCTTGAAAATCGAGTTAACCAGCGAACCGGTAGTCTCAATCAAACTCTTCAGCAACTGGCCCAAGCAAACGCACAGCTTGAAGAACAAAAAAAGGAACTGGAGTTTCAGGCAACTCATGATTCTTTGACCGGTTTGCCGAATCGGATGTGGTTTCAGCAGAGGCTGCAGGAATTAATTGCCCAAGCGAAGCAGCAACCTGGATATTGTTTTGCCGTCCTGTTTATCGATTTGGATCGCTTCAAAGTAATCAATGATAGTCTGGGGCATATTGTTGGAGACCGCCTGTTACATGCGGTGGCTACCCGGATTTCGAAATGTCTTCGCATAACGGACAGTGTAAGTCGTTTGGGTGGAGATGAGTTTGTCGTTTTGGTTGATGATACTTCTTCTCAACGTCAAGCTTGCGCGGTCGCGGAAGGAATTATTGATGATTTGCGAAAGCCATTTGATATTAAACACTATCAACTCAATATTGAAGCCAGTATCGGGATTGCTCTGAGCAATGAAAATCATCTGACTGCCGATGATATTTTGCGTGATGCGGATGTGGCGACTTATCATGCTAAAAAATCCAAGCAACGTGAAAATTGTGCCTTTTTGACACCGGAGATGCGACAGGCATCTTTGTTGCGGTTAGAGCTGGAAACACAGCTAAGACAGGGTCTTGAGCGTCAAGAGTTTTCGCTGCGATATCAACCGATTGTTTCTCTGAAGACCGGGGCAACTCTCGGGTTTGAAGCCTTGCTCCGTTGGGAGCACCCTCAACGGGGTCTGATCCATCCAAAAGAGTTTATTCCCATTGCGGAAGAAACGGGGCTGATTCAAACTTTGGGTTGGTGGGCGGTGGAAAAAGGGGCTCAACAATTGTGTCGTTGGTTGGATAGTTTTCCTCAGTTCCCTGATCTCTTTCTGACGGTTAATCTTTCTCCCCAGCAGCTTTTATCGGCTAGATTTTCAGCGCAAATTGCGGAGCTGTTTAAGAAGTATCAGTTGCGTCCGGAGCAGTTGCGCCTAGAGATTACGGAGAGTTCTTTTTTGGAGCCGGATTCTCCGGGGGCAGACAATCTCAGAAAGCTAAAATCCTTGGGATGCTGGCTGTGTTTAGATGATTTTGGAACAGGGTATTCGGCGCTCTCGCGGCTGCATGAGTTTCCCATGAAAACTTTGAAGATTGATAAGTCATTTGTGTGGCAGTTGGAAGATCCGAAAAAAACGCCGATTGTCCGGACTATTGTGGCGTTAGCGCATAATCTCAATATGGATGTGGTTGCTGAAGGGATTGAAACCAATACCCAATATCACAAGCTCAACATGATGGGTTGTGAGATGGGGCAGGGGTATTTGTTTTCGTATCCCATTACTGCGGAGGACGTGGCGTCTCATCTGCTGATTTCGGGGCAGCCCTCTTTTCCGCAGAATAATGTAGTCGTGTCCTCGTAAGTTGCGAGTTAGGTCTGACGCAATAGAGATAATGCAACAGCGCTGTATTGGTCTAACTGGTGGGATTGCAACCGGAAAAAGTACGGTGTCAGATTATTTGAAAGATCGATATCAGTTGCCTCTAGCTGATGCAGATGTATTAGCACGAGAGGCGATTGCACCGGGAACTGCAGGGTTTATTGCGATTGTTGAACGGTTTCCGCACGTGTTGACGATAGCGAGCGAGCTGGATCGAAGGCAGTTAGGGGCTCTAATTTTTCGGGACGAGGAGCAGCGGCGTTGGTTGGAGTCGTTGATTCATCCTTATGTACGCGATCACATAACGCAATTTTTAGTTGAACAGCAGTCAGCGCCCAGGATTGTGTTGGATATCCCGCTCTTGTTTGAAGCGGGGTTTGGTGAACTGGCGACGGAAATCTGGGTGGTGGTTTGTGAGCCGTCGCAGCAAATTGAACGTCTGCGGAAGCGCAATCCTCAATTGAGTGAGGAAGAGGCTTGTGAGCGCATAAGGGCGCAATATCCTTTGGCGCAGAAAGCAGCTGCTGCGGATTGGGTTTTGGATAATAGCGGCGAGGTAGATGCGTTGTATCAGCAGATTGAGCAGATTTTGGGAGAGCCGTGAAATGGAGTCTTTACTATCAGCATATAATTGACTGATCGGAGCTCATGATCGCACAAGCTAACTTCCGAGGCTTCGGGTTCAAGTTACTCCTCGGCATCAAATTCCGCCGGGATCGGTAGTTGGTCATAGATTGGTGTTTGCGATCGCAAATTTTCACCTACGTAATCTTCGCACCTCGATATCGAAGATTACGCTTCAGGGCTTGGATTCTCGCGAATTGGGGGATGTCACCTTTGTGTCCCATGACAATCACGGTGTCGCCCACCTGCAAAATGCGATCACGCTCGGGTTTGGGTTCTAGAATGCCGTCTACTGTACGCAACGCAACTACAACAAAGGCTCCCGTGCCTCGAACCTCCAATTGATTAATACTTTTTCCGACAATGGGAGCCCCCTCCGGAATCGCCATTTCGGTAATTTGCATGTCGAGTTGACCGAGCAAGGTATTGAAATAGCGACGTTCTTCTCCTTGTCCCAGGAAATCCGCAGCGGTGGGGCAGGTAATGAGGGTGGCAATCCGTTGGGCACTGATCGCGGCGGGCAATACCACATGGTCGGCACCGGCTAAGCGGAGCTTTTTATCCGTGGCCGGCAATTCCCCTCGGGCAATGATGCTCAAGTCTGGATTTAAGCCTCTCGCCGTAAGCGTAATAAATACATTTAACGCATCATCTGGCAAGACGGTCGCTAAAATCTTGGCACGCTGAATACCGATTCGCTCTAGGACGTCTTCTTCGCTGGCACTGCCTAAATATGCCCAATATCCGGCATCGTGAGCGGCATCAATGCGTTCTGCATCCGAATCTAAAACAATAAAGGTGCGATTTAGTTCGGCCAGTTGATTGGCCAACATTTGCCCAATCCGCCCAAACCCGCAAATGATGGCGTGATTTTCCAACGTGTCGAGTTCTTTATCTCGCCGTCGAGCGTCCAACGCCCGCTGAATTTCTCCTTCGGTCACCATCTGTATAAATCCCCCGACGATGTAAACGGCAGACGACGTGCCGGCAATAATGACAAAAATGGTGAAAATTTTCTCGCTCGGGGATTCCAAGGGCTCTACTTCGCCGTAGCCCACCCCAAAAATTGTGATCACCACCATATACACAGAATCCAGTAAGCTCCAGCCAAAAGCCGTGTAACCAACAACGGCAATGAGTAAGGTCAGTCCAAAGAACAGACTGCCGGTCAGAATTCGTCTGAATGATGATTGCAAGGATTCTCCGTCTCTTACTGGCAAGAAGCAAACTTCTATCGCTTTCGCCAGAACGCGCCAGAATTTGCTTGCCCCTCAGGATAAAAGCAAGAGTCCCTCAAAAAATTGTCACAGTGAACACTGTTGCCGGTTTCGAAGCCCAGATTAGACTCTGAACTCAAGAAATGCCGTGTCGCCAGCGCTCAAGCTGCTGTTGTACTTTGGAGTCGGAATTAAAAAACAGATTATTGCGGGCTTTTTTCCGGGCGCGCTGTTTAAGGCGGCGCTGGCGGTTGGAGGCTTCCAATTCATTGAGCAGTTGAGCGGCGGACAGCCATTCTGCACCGTAGCCGACTACTGTGTGGCGCTGAGCTTGGTCCGAGGTGGCGACTAACACTCGACGTGGTTGATGGCGGATGGTGGCACAGACTTTTTCAATGTAGGTATCAGCGGTCTGTCCAAAATCAGTGAAGTACGCTGATAGATTTTCGGTCAATATTTCTTCTGTGCCCGGTGTTCTCTGGGTGTAAGCGTCAAACACCACGCAAGTTTGGAAATCTGCCTGAGACGCAAAATTAATTAGTTCTTCGAGTAGCGTAGTGCGGGCCACTTCTAATCCAAATTTCTCAGCCTCTTCTTTGAGGTGCAGCCAGGCACCAATGATGTTGTAGCCATCAACTAAGAGGTAGGGAAGCGGAGTAGCCATTGCATCAGCGCTTAGAGAAGGGAAAGTAAAGAAACATTGCAAATTCTATTTCTATATTGGCACGTTATTTTGCAAAAACTTAATAAAAAGCAGGAGTAGGAACAATTGGCGGGCTGTTTAAGAATTTTGAGACTAGGCTGGATAGCGCTATCTGATTCATATCGATATAGACCCTTTGACCTGGAAAATCCTCCATTTTTGATTCGAACTTTGTGATTTCCCCATGAAAAAATTGCTGCTGAGTGTGTCTTTGCTGTTGGGCTGCTGTGGGTGGCCGCTGGTTGTGATCGCAGAAACGGAAACGTTGACTGCTTCTGAGTTAGAACCCGCCAATTTGGTGCGAACGGATTGGCAAACCTATGTGTCGCCTGCGGGTCTGTATGCGGCGCTATTTCCGGCAGAGCCGACGGAATCGACGGTGCGAACGGCCTCAGGGGGAGTGTCTTTGACCTGGCAGCTTAGTTCTGTCAAAACCGACAAAGGCACCTATGCTGCCGCTTTTACCGATCTACCCGCGGCAGTGCTTGAACAGCAAGGCGTGAACCAGATTTTTCAGGAAGTTCAGAGTCAGCTATTACCGGAACTGGAATTGGGCGGAATTGCCGATAGCGATCGCGAAATTGGGCTGCAGGGATATCCCGGCCGGGAATTTTTAGGGACGGTTGACGAGAAGCTGGTGGGGGCTCGGTTTTATTTAGTCGGCAATCGGCTGTACGGATTGTTTGGGGGCGCGGCTGCGATCGCACCGTTGAATTATTTTTTGAATTCATTTCAGATGCAGCCAGTCTGGAGTGCTCATAGTCCCGAAGACAATAGCTTTACGGCTGATTTTCCTGCGGAACCCAGGATGGAAGTCGATACGATGTCCTTCGGTGATGGGGAACTGGAGTGGACGGCACTTAAAACCCGCTGGAATCATCACACGAATGATCTGCCTGAGCCGATGTTAGTTATTGGCGGTCAGGTGTTTACGGCGACGCGTGTGGCGAGTACAGGTCAACGGGCTGATTTTTACGGGGTAGCTTACTTGGACTTAAGCGAGCTCGAACTAGACCCTGCTCAAGGCGATGCGATTGCCCAGATTGCGCCCCCGTTGCTGACAGCGATGAGTATTGAGGAGCTGGTGGATCAGGGCCGAGCTGTGAGTATTGGGGACTATACGGGGCGCGCCTATCTCGGCATTCGAGGTAACCAAGTGGCAGCGATTCAGCTCTATGAAGTGAAAGATCGCTTGTATGCATTAGTCGCGCTGGCGAAAGATCTCACTAATGCCGAGCAGTTTTTAAGTTCTTTTCGTCCTCAACCCGTTTCTGAGTAATGCGCTATGACTCGATTAAGTCTGTTATTGATTGTTGCGATCGCAATTTTTGGAATTGGACCCCGAGCGGTGAATTCTCAGTGGGGCAGAGCCCCTAAGGGCTTTTTTAAAGAAGCGCGAGAAGCGGTGGAGTCTGGCGAAACGGAGAAGCGATTAGAGCGCACCGAAAAACGGGTAGATAACAGCAAGGAGCGGGTCGAGAATACCCGTGAACTCGACGATGTCGAAGATGCGCGGGATAATCGCGAGGAAAAGCAGGAAGACGGCACCCTCGAAGAGCGCCACGAACGCCGAGAAAAGTTTTTGTAAGGAGAGAAGATCCGGTGACCCGAATTAGTTTGTTATTGATCGTTGTGATCGCAGTGGTGGGGATTGCACCCCGAGCGGCCAGTTCTTTATTTGAGCGCTCGTCAGATCAGCGCAAAGGCTTTTTGAAAGAAGTACGCGAAGCGGTGGAATCTGGGGGGTTTGAGGAAGGGGGCGAGCGCTATGAGCGGAAACGAGATCGGGCGGATGAACGAGCCGAGCGTTATCGAGATATTGAAGACATCGAGGATGCGCGCAAAGTGCGGGAAGAAAGTCGCGATCGCTATCGGGAAGAAGGGCGGGGACGGGATGAGTATCGACAGCGACGCAATAATGAGCGTGGGACCGATCGGCGGGAGCAAAATCGCGAGCGATATCAGTGATAGACAGCCTTGAATGAATCGGAAATCTAGTAGTTGGCATCGATGGTTGGAGCGGTGGTTTGTGCCCGTTCTGCTGGTTGTGATCGCCTGTGCTCAGTTCTATGTCGCTAATACCAGCACTCTTTCGCCTTGGAAAGGTGGGGGATTTGGGATGTTTGCCACCATTGATGGGTCTTCAATGCGTTCCCTGTCGGGAGTGGGCAAAACGGCTCAGGGAAAAACCGTCTCGATTGATTTACTCTCTTCGTTATCCAGTCCTCAACGGCTGGCGGCTCGTATTTGGCCCGCCGCGATTTCTTTAGATGACTTGGCTGACCGTGCGCTCTCTGTCCCAGTTGTCCCCAGCGATCGCAAACTTGAATATTTAGATGAATACGGTGAAGTTGTGGCGAGCGATCCCAACGCCAACGCGATCGCATATATTGAGCAACTACCCCCTCTTTATAAAATGGCGCCTCGGGCGGATGCATCAGGACTTGATTCAGAACGGTTGGTGGAAATTACACTGCAATGGCGACGGTTGCTATTTGATCCAGAACAGGCTCGTTTGACTAGTGAGCCTTTAGGTGCGCCTGCTATCCGGTCGGCTAAACCATGATCCGTTCTACGCATAGGGATTCTCTCAACGCCGGTATCGCTAGGCTTCAGAAAGTTTGGTCCGAGCTATATCAGGCGTTGCAGACTCCTGTCTCCGCCGTCGTCACGCTGCGGCTGACGGCTTTGATGCTGATCTTCTATGGGGAAATTAGTCTAATCCAAGAGGTCTTCTTAACGATCTTCTGTGGTGTTTTATTGTTGGCTCCTCGCTTATTAAACACATCGGTTTTATGGCTACTAATCACCGCGATCTTTTGGCTCATTAATGCGCAGTACTGGTTGGAACTCGACAATCATAAATTTTTGATGGGTTATTGGTGTACGGTCTGTGTCTTAGCCCTTTCCAGTACCCGACCTCGACGAGTTTTTGCTCAAAATGCTCACAAGCTTTTGGGGCTAGTTTTCCTCTTGGCGACGGTTTGGAAATTATGGGCGGGAGAATATCTCAACGGCAGTTTTTTCCACTACACGCTGCTCGTGGACTCTCGCCTAGAAGACTTAGCCCATCTACTCGGCAATTTAAGTCGGGATGCCCTCACCCAAAACTATCTCATTCAAGATCTAGGGCAGTGGCTATCCGGCAGTGATGCACTTTACCTCAACACCACCCCCCAATTGCGAGTCCTGGCTCAGGTGTTGTCCTATTGGACTTTGTTCATTGAGGCGATTCTTTCAATCGCATTTTTAGTCCCCGTCAAATTTCTGCTCGGTCGTTGGCGTAACGGGCTATTGATTATCTTTATTGCCACCACCTATTTTGCGGTGCCGGTATTGGGGTTTGCCTATTTGCTAGTCATTATGGGATTAGCTCAGACCCAGCAAGGAGAATGGAGAGCTCGATTGGGCTATCTGAGCTTGTTAATTGTGTTGCAGTTGTGGCGTCTACCTTGGCTAGCTAAGCTGGATTCACTCATTAGCTAGGACACCTCAGCAGACCCTCTGTCATGCCCTGCTAGGGAAATAGCGATTGAACCAGAGCTAAAAACATTTTCAAGACAGGGGATTTATTTTGCGGCTCCCATGTGATCGCCAGTTCGACCTCAGAAATAGGGAACGTTATTTCGCAAGCTGTAATTCCAGGGGGTTGGGGGATTAACGCGGAAACTGGTAATAAAGTGATCCCTAATCCAGACGCTACGAAGCCGAGTGTCATTTGAATGTCGTTCGTTTCTTGCTGAACGTTGGGGTTAAATCCCGCTTGCTGACAGCTCGTCATGATTCGCTGGAGTAAACCACACCCAGCACCGCTTCGTCCGGTGATCCAGGACTCTTTGGCTAGCTGGTTTAGATTTAGGTTCTTTTCCTGAGCTAAATGATGAGTGCTTGCGAGTACTGCAACCAGCGGCTCGGAAAATAAGTTGTGTCGGGCAACGGTGCGATCTGTCAGAATCGGGTCGACAAAACCAACATCAATCACTTGTTGTTGTAACGCCCCCATTTGTTGACCAGAGGGCATTTCCTGCAAAACTAGCTCTACCTCAGAAAATTGACCGCGAAATTTTTGGATGATATCGAGCACCGTGTCGTGATGGAACGCGCCCTCAAACCCAATGGTTAACTGCCCGACCTCTCCGCGCGCTACCCGTTGTGTTTTATGGATACTCTGCTCGACCCGACTCAGAATTTGTTGACATTCAGTCAGAAAGACTTGCCCCGCTGCCGTGAGGGCGACGCGGCGGTTTGTACGTTGGAGCAGCTCAACATCCAGAGTTTTCTCTAAACTCTGAATTTGGCGACTTAGAGGCGGCTGTGCAATCTGTAAGCGTTCGGCCGCGCGAGTAAAGTTTAATTCTTCGGCTACCACTACAAAATATCGCAGTTGGCGCAGTTCAAGATCAGTTTTCATACCTAAAAGGTATCAATTGGAAGAAAATAAGTATTGGACAGTATTATTTTTAAATCTTATCTTAAGAATATGAGCGGTCTTTCACCTAAATGAGATTTCCTCATCAACTGAAACAACAGACATAGTCATTAGATAACGAGGATGATTATGACAACACCCTATCAGTACAATCGTCTCAACCGAGAGGACGCGGCGGTTTTGCTAGTAGATCATCAAGCGGGACTCATCTCTTTAGTGCAAGACTACCCGCCGAATGAATTTAAGAACAATGTATTGGCTCTGGCTAACGCCGCTAAGTTTTTCGATTTGCCGACGATCTTGACTACTAGCTTTGAAGATGGTCCCAACGGTCCCTTCGTGCCGGAACTCAAGGAGATGTTTCCCGATGCGCCTTATATTGCCCGCCCTGGACAAATCAATGCTTGGGATAACGTTGATTTTGTTGAAGCGGTCAAAGCTACCGGTAAAAAACAGCTCATCATTGCCGGCATTGTGACGGATGTTTGTGTCACCTTCGTGGCTCTGTCTGCGATTGAAGCGGGATTTGAGGTATTCGTGGTGACTGATGCCTCTGGAACTTTTGATGCCACCGTTCGGGATGCCGCCTGGACTCGGATGAGTGTCGCGGGGGCCAATTTATTAAACTGGTTCGCTGTTGTTTGCGAGTTACATCGCGATTGGCGTAACGACATTGAGGGCCTGGGTAATCTACTCTCAAATCATATTCCTCTGTACCGAGGTTTAATGACCAGTTATTTCGCTCGAACTATTAAGTAGCGCCTAGCTTTTCGAATTCATAGTATGCCGCTCTGCTATTTTCACCGGCTGACTTGCTTTGAGCCCTGTTGATTCTTTCGGAGTTGATAACTCGAATGGTACAACATACTGTAAATTGTCGAGGCATTGATCAGAGTTCTCATGTGACTGCAGTCATCACTCACCGGGTTCGACCGGGTCGACAGCAGGGCTATGAACAATGGCTGATGGGGATAGCGGCCGCAGCGCGGAATTGTACAGGACATTTGGGCGTGAACATCCTTCGTCCACAGGAAAGTGCCGTTTTAACCTATGTCATTGTGTTGCAGTTTGATACCTGCACCCATTTGGATGATTGGCTCAAGTCGGAAGTTCGCCGAACTTGGATCGAGCGTGTACAACCGTTGATTCAAGAGCAGGAAAGTATTCAAGTCTTAACTGGCTTGGAAGGCTGGTTTCAGTTGCCATCGCATTTTTCTAATTCTGTACCCAAGCGCTATAAGCAAGCGCTTTTGGTCTGGGTTGGGGTTGTGGGGATTTCCTTGGGCATTTCGCCTTTGATGATGCTGTTATCAGGTTTTTTGCCCTGGTTGGTGGTTCTCGCAATTCGGGGCGCGATTTCAGTGCTTCTCTTGTCATACGTGGTGATGCCTCGCCTAACCCGCTGGTTTAAACGATGGTTGTTTGCCTAAGGCTTATTTCACGCTGGGGTCAGGTTTGTCTCGCTCTAATTAGGTTTGCGATCACAAAAATTACTCTCTTCAAATTGCTGCTCAACAATAATTCCCGTTAATTTCTGCGGAGTTGCATTTATGACTCAATATCACCGTACCGGGCGACGAGATTTTTTTAAGCTGGCGCTGGCGACAGGATTGTCGACCTATGTACTGGATAAAGGACTTTCTCGGGCACACAATCCGGCGGATATCAGCATCAAAGCAACAGTAATTCTTCACAATGGTCGGATTGCAACTCAAGATGAAAAGCGTTCCTTTGCTGAAGCTGTGGCGATAAAAGACAACCGGTTTCTCGCTGTGGGCTCCGATAAAGAGGTGATGGCCTATCGGGGTACACAGACTCAAGTGATTGACCTAAATCGCCGTACGGTGATTCCTGGGCTCAATGACAGTCACACCCATTTAATTCGCGGTGGACTAAACTACAACATGGAACTTCGGTGGGATGGGGTGCCGTCTCTGGCTGATGCATTACGGATGTTGAAAGAGCAAGCCTTGAGAACACCAGCCCCTCAATGGGTGCGAGTGATCGGTGGATGGAGTGAATTTCAGTTTGCGGAACGACGGATGCCCACCTTGGCCGAAATAAATGCTGTTTCCCAAGACGTTCCCGTGTTTATTCTGAATCTATACAATCGTGCTTTGTTAAATGGGGCTGCCCTCAAAGCGTTAGGCATCGATCGCAATACGCCTGCGCCACCCAATTCCGTGATTGAAAAAGACCGGAACGGTAACCCTACCGGTATGTTGATGGCTAGACCCAATGCCACGATTCTCTATGCTGCGATCGCGCAAGGACCAACCTTGAGTTTGGAAGATCAGCTCAATTCTTCTCGTCATTACATGTGGGAGATGAATCGTTTAGGTATTACCAGCGTGATTGATGCGGGCGGCGGCGGGCAAAATTTTCCGAACGACTATCAAATTATTCAGCAGCTCCATGATGAAGGCTTGATGACAGTCCGCGTTGCCTATAATCTCTTTACGCAAAACCCCGGCAATGAAAAAGCTGACTTTGAGCGTTGGATTAGTATTGCTAAACCGGGTCAAGGGGACGATTTTTATCAGCTAAACGGCGCGGGGGAAATGTTAGTGTTCTCGGCGGCTGATTTTGAAGATTTTACGGAACCGCGTCCTGATTTGGGTCCGCGGATGGAAGGTCAGTTAGCGGATGTCATTAAGCTACTGGCGGCTAACAACTGGCCGTTTCGTCTGCATGCCACCTATGATGAATCAATCACTCGTTTTCTAAACGTCTTTGAACAAGTGGATCGCGAGGTTCCGTTCGGGGATATGCACTGGATTTTGGATCATGCCGAAACGATTAGTCAACGTAATATCGAGCGGGTGAAGGCGTTGGGTGGTGGCATTGCGATTCAACACCGAATGGCGTTTCAAGGGGAATATTTTCTTGATCGCTACGGTTCTGATGCAACTAGTCGAACCCCTCCGATTAAGGAAATTTTAGCGATGGATGTACCGCTCTCTGCAGGGACCGATGGCACCCGAGTAGCGAGTTATAATCCCTGGAACGGTCTGTATTGGTTGGTCTCTGGAAAAACGATTGGTGGGATGTCGTTGTACCCGTCTGCGAATCGCTTAGATCGGATGGAAGCGCTGCGACTCTACACTGCGTCGGCTGCCTGGTTCTCGAATCAGGAGGGCAATAAAGGGGCCATCGTACCTGGACAGTTAGCGGATTTAGCTGTACTATCCGAGGATTATTTTTCGGTTCCAGAGGAGCGAATCAAGCATTTACAGTCTGTTTTAACAATTGTGGATGGTAAACCCGTTTATGCAATCGCAGAATACAAAGAGTTTGCTCCGCCGCCCTTGCCGGTTAGCCCTGATTGGTCTCCTCTTAATACGTTTGGGTCTATCGGCAGCAGTTCACCTGCATTAAGCTCTGTGCCAGTCTCTGTAGCCGTAAACATTCGGACCGGAAGAAATCCTTTGTCGTTAGATCAAGTCGGGAGTTTATCTACTCATTGGCCTGGGTTGGCCTGTGCCTGTTGTTTTTAACAGAGACGTTTTACTTAGGGAAATTTAGGGGATTTTTGATTCTCTGAGAATCCGGTAAGAAATATCTTCTCTGAATCCATCAAATGCCTTCTCGCGAGATGGAATACTAAATTATTTCCGAGATTCTTATATGCTCGGTTTTGCGTAAACAGTACCTTGAGGAATCTGAAAAATGAACACGATTGAAGCTATATACAAGCGGCGCGCGGTCAAGCAATATGACCCCAATCACAAAATATCTCCAGAAGAGGAACAAAAGCTGTTTGAAGCGACAATTCAAGCGCCCACTAGTTTCAATATCCAACATTGGCGGTTTGTTGTGCTCCGCGATCCGGAACTGCGCCAGAAGATTCGTACAGACTTTGGTAATGACCAAGCTCAGATGACCGATGCTTCTTTGCTGGTGTTGTTTACGGCAGATATGAAAGCTTGGCAGAAAAATCCTGAGCGGTATTGGGCTAATTCTCCCCAGGCTGTTTCGGATTTACTCGTCGGTTGGATGGGTCCGTTCCACGAGGGTCGAGAATGGCTACAACGGGATGAAGCGCAACGTTCGATTGGGATGGCGATGCAGACTTTGATGCTGGCGGCGACGGAACTGGGCTATGAGTCCTGCCCGATGATTGGTTTTGATATTGAAAAAGTGGCTGAGTTGATTAAGCTCCCGCAAGATCACGTGATGGGACCGATGGTGGCGATCGGTAAGGGAACCAAAGAGGCTTGGCCTAAACCGGGGCAAGTGCCGCTGGAAGAACTGCTTTTCGAAAATTGTTTTTAGTGATTTCCACAGACCTCTTGCAAGGCATGAAATACGAGGCAAGTTACGGCGTTTTGGTATACAAAATGTTTCTCTGCAAGAGGTCTATGTCCTTTCCAATCAAGCCCGGAACGATCCTGTATAAAGTTGGCACCGGGCAAGTGCCGCTGGAAGAACTGCTTTTCGAAAATTGTTTTTAGTGATTTCCACAGACCTCTTGC